>JAGACB010000108.1 GCA_017614345.1 Lachnospiraceae bacterium | reverse complement strand
GTTCTACGAGAGCTAAGTTCCCTTCTGCATCCTCGGCACAAAGGAGCATGCCTTCGGAAAGGACGCCGGCAAGCTTGGCAGGCTTTAAGTTCAAAAGGACCATGACCTTCTTACCCACCATCTCCTCGGGAGTATAGTTGTGGCGGATGCCGGAAACGATCTGGCGGGTCTTGGTGCCTACCTTTACCTGGGAGCAAAGAAGCTTCTTGGAGCCCTGAACGGCTTCGCAGGAAAGGACTTCACCCACAACAAACTGCATCTTCATGAAGTCGTCAAAGGTGATCTCCGGCTTTAATTCCGGCTCGATCACAACTGCTTCAGAAGCAGCCGTTGATGTCTCAGCATCTGCCTTTGCATTCGAAGAAGAATCAGCCGTTCCTCCTGTACTTGCTGCAGGTGCTGCAGCGCCTGCTTCCGCAGCAGCCTCTGCCTTCTGCTTCTCGCGGATCTTCTCTACCTCTGCCATTACCTCTGCCAGATCTCTTCTGGCAAAAAGGATCTCAGGCTGAGAGGTTACCACATTTCCGGAGAGATATTCGCCGAAGGAATCCAGCTCATCATTGTTCCTGAGGGTGGTATTTAAGGAAGCTGCGATCTTCTCTGCAGTCTCGGGCATGAAGGGATACAGAAGGCTGGCGCCGATGGTGATTCCCTCTACCAGGTTGTAGAGCACCTCGGAGAGACGATCATAGGTTGCGGGATCCTTGCCCAGGATCCAGGGAGTGGTCTCGTCAATATACTTATTGCATCTGCGGAAAATAGAGAAGACATCCGTAATGGCATCTGCCACACGAAGGCGGTCCATCTTTTCGTTTACGGACCTCACAGCATCCAGCACCGTCTTCTTCAGGTCCTCATCCACAGCGGAGATGGCACCGGTGCGAAGCACCTTGCCGTTCAAGTACTTGTTGGTCATGGAAATGGTACGGTTCACCAGGTTTCCGAGGATATTTGCCAGGTCGGAATTGAGGCGCTCTACCATCAGCTCCCAGGTGATCACACCATCGTTCTCGAAGGGCATCTCATGGAGCACGAAGTAGCGGACTGCATCCACGCCAAAGAGGTCAGCCATGTCATCGGCATAGATCACATTTCCCTTGGACTTACTCATCTTGCCGTCGCCGGAGAGGAGCCAGGGATGACCGAAGACCTGCTTCGGCAGAGGCTCGCCCATAGCCATCAGGAAAATGGGCCAGTAAATGGTATGGAACCGGAGGATGTCCTTTCCAATCAGGTGCAGATCTGCGGGCCAGTACTTATGGTACAGGGGGCCGTGATTGCCATCGGCGTCATATTCCACGCCGGTGATATAGTTTTCCAGAGCGTCCATCCACACGTAGACCACGTGCTTCGGATCAAAGGTCACAGGAATACCCCAGGTAAATGAGGTTCTCGAAACGCAAAGGTCCTGAAGGCCGGGGAGAAGGAAGTTGTTCATCATCTCATTTTTCCGGGACTCGGGCTGGATGAATTCGGGATGGGTGTTGATGTGCTCAATGAGGCGGTCGGCATACTTGCTCATCCGGAAGAAGTAAGCTTCCTCCTTGGCAGGCTTTACTTCCCGGCCGCAGTCGGGGCATTTGCCGTCCACCAGCTGGGACTCGGTCCAGAAGGATTCACAGGGAGTACAGTACATTCCCTCATATTCTCCCTTGTAGATATCGCCCTGATCGTAGAGCTTCTTGAAAATCTTCTGGATCTGTACCACGTGGTCGGGGTCGGTGGTGCGGATGAAACGGTCGTAGGAGCAGTTCACCAGATCCCAGATCCGGCGGATCTCTCCGGAGATGCCGTCCACAAATTCCTGAGGGGTCACGCCTGCTTCGGCGGCCTTGATCTCATTTTTCTGACCATGCTCATCGGTACCGGTCTGGAAACGAACGTCATAGCCCTGGAAACGCTTGAAGCGGGCAATGCTGTCGGCCAGAATGGCCTCATAGGTGTTGCCGATATGGGGCTTGCCGGATGTATAGGCAATGGCAGTGGTGATATAATAGGGTTTCTTACTCATAGGTTGTTTCTTCCTCCAATCATATATGGCTTAATTCTCCCCGGGGAAGCGCATCAGGCCTTCATCACGGTGAGTTCTGTGGTTTTTTGGTTACAGGCATTTGTCCGAGATCATTCTTCGATCAGATGCTCCCTGATCACGGGGAAGGGTGCGGGACCGATATCCAGCAGTGCGGTATTGAACTCCTTCAGGGAATGTCCCTTGGCCAGATACTCATCCCTCAGCTCTTCGATCTCAAGGTAGCCCACGTAATAGTTCAGGTAGTTGGCGGGCTCTTCAATGATCAGGTTGTAAAGTGCATCGGTACTGCTTACCGCACTTTCGCCGAAGACACTTCCTACAAAGTCGGCGGTGTCGATGCGATCCCAGCCGTAGTAGTTGATCATGATATCCAGGTATGCATAGATACCCAGAGTTGCAGAGGCATTCAGTCTCAGGATCTGTCTGCTTCCTTCAATAGGACCGTCGCCCCAAAGGTAGGACTGCATCTCCACATAGGTGGCATAGCCTTCCACATAACCGTCACTGCGTAAGAGATGACGAAGCGGATCGTCACAGTGGCTCCGGAAGTAATTGGTCTGGAACAGATGTCCCGGGAAGCCTTCGTGAGCCAGGGTATGGTACAGCTCGCCGCCGTCGCTTTCGGAGGGGTTGTAGAAAATGCTGTCCACATCCTCATCCGTTGCATCGATGGGAGCAACGATATAATATGCGGGAGCCGAGGTGGATCTCATATCCTCCGGGATCTCCTTGATCTCATAGGCAAATGCCGATCCGTCGGGAAAATCCTTCTGCATCTTGATCTTCAGATCCTCAATGATCTCCTTCGGATCATTTAAGGTATAACTGAAGGTGTTCATATCCGCCTGAACTTCGGGAGTGTAGTAATTATAGATCTCGGAAGTGTCCCGATTGATCCGGTTTCCTACAATGGTCTTTAACTGAGCCACGGTTTTATCGGTTCCGACGCCGGTTCTGACAAGATACTCGTAGTAGGCCTTTCCTCCCTTGGAATCCGCAAGCAGTGTTCCGTCGGAAGCTTCGCCCGACATTCGGTCCATGTATTCGGCCAGTTCCTCGTATGCAGGATAGATCTGATCTTTTACGATGGAGGTGTTTCTTTCAATGTAGGCCTTCTTCTCCTGCTCGGTGAGACCGGAAATACTCTCCAGTCTTTCCTCAAAGGAGGTGCAGAAGGTGGAATCCTCCGCTGCGGGAGCGATCACGTCACGGCAGTCTTTTGCAACGGTCTTGGCCTGTTCGGAGCTCATGAAGGTTCCCTGCTCCATCTTATAATCCTCGAATGAGATGGTATCATCGAGATACTCATCCACGGAATCCATGATGGAAAGATAATCCTCCACGTCCTGCTTGGTGTCAAGCCGGTAGCTGGCCATGGTGGTTCCGAGGTTTACATGCACACCTCCCACACCGGAAAGGGGCTCTAAGTAAGGCATGACGGTCTTGAAGTCCTTGTCCTGTTCAAGGGCATACTTCAAAACATCGTAAGAGATCTTATTTTCCTCGGAAAGAGCTTCGCGGTTAATGCCCTCAAGCTTTTCAAGAACTTCCATTTCCTCAGCCAGAGCCTCATCGAAATCCTCTACGCTGAAGTGCCCTAAAGAGGTAGGCATCTCTTCGATCCCGTACTTGGAGGGATCCTTCAGTCTGAAATGAAGGGTAATGGGATCGTCGGAAATGGAGTCAACGAAATACTGCAGGGCCAGTTCCTCATAGAGGGCATCTGCTTCTCCGTCATCTCCGGTCTGAGTCTCTGTTTCGGATTCCGATTCCGTCTCAGTCTCGGATACAGGTTCTGTTTCCATACCGATGAGACTTGTGGACTCCTCGGTGGGTTCCGTGTAAGGCTCCGGCTCCGTATTCCTCTGATCCGGAGTTTCACTCTCCGACTGGTAATCCACCTGGGTGGGCCGGTTATCCATGATCCATTCGAAACCGAAGAAGCCTCCGCAGCAAAGGCAGCATCCGCCGCACAGAAGGACCAGGACCACGATCACTGCCACGACGATCCATACTTTACTTTTGTTGTTATTCTCTTCCATATTTTTCCCTCGATATTTCTTTTCTTATTTTCGATCACAGGTCCGAAACCTGCAACTTAAAGAGCAGCTGAAAAATCCTTTTCTCATAGAATGCCGAAAGGGATTCACGTAGTGGATCCCTTGGACATTCCGTTGTATTTACTTGTTTTTCAGGAAACCCTGACCTTGATCCCCATCTCATTTGACAGCTTGTCTGCCGCTTCCTTCAGCATCTTGTCAAGAGCGGAAGGACTGATATCCGGAAGAAAGGTCTGCCGTACATGGGGCATGTCCTTCTCGAGAAAATCCACCAGCGCTTCCCTGGAGATCTCCGGCATGGAGAAGAGGGGGAAGGTCACTCCGGTCTTCTGCTCGAAGGTAGCCTTCATGATCTTGTTCTTCTTGATGTACTTTAACGTGTTGAGCACCAGAGAATCGGATTCCGTGACAAATTCATGAAACAGCACATAATCATCATTTACCTTTTCTCTGGAGATATCACCGTTCTTCAGATTCAGATAGGCGGGGACTCTGGAAAGATTCCGCCGGGATTCATACTCCAGCTGGGCAAATACACTCTTTGCACGGGCATGGATCACTATAGGTTGATTCTTCAGATATGCCATGGTCCTACCTCTTTTCCTTACATATTTTTTCCCTTTACAAATCAAAAACACTGCTTCTTAAATAATTATTATACCACAGGGAACGGTATTTTGTCATCAGTAAAAATATCGGTTTTTCAAGGGGTTAATCGTTTACCCTGCCACCCCGGAGGTGCCTGTTTTTTCCTGTTGCTTTCCCTTTTTTTCCATATTATAATAAGAAATAATCACATTTCAAGCATTTCTTGGCGGTTCACAAAGAAATCACAGGATCGCCGGATGCCTGAACTTACAACGAATGAATAATGATCACAGGCAGCTTTGATCTGCCAAAAGTCCGGAGGGGTGCCGGGCGAACCATTTCCATATGGGGGAAACGAATATGAATCAGTTCAAGTCCAGCCATAAATATTTCACCATCGCCATCTACGCATTCCTGCTGTTTTTGGCGTGTGCGCTGTCAGTGAAGATCATCTTCAGCTGGTCCAGCGTCGTGGCTTTTGTGCGAAAAGTGCTGAATGTGCTCTCGCCCTACATGGTGGGCATCTTCATTGCCTACCTGCTGAATCCCTTTGTGCGTTTTCTGGACCGCTGGGTTCTGGATCAGAAGTGCCACCTGAAGAAGGAATCCCTCAGAAAGGTCATTGCCATTGCCGTGACCTACATCATTTCCTTCGGACTCATAGCCCTGGCCATCCGCTTCATTGTCCCGGAACTCATCAGCTCCGTTACGGATATCGTGGTGAACCGGCTGCCGGACTGGTACAACATGTCCCTGGACTGGATCAATGATTTTACCGTCAAGTACCCCTACTTTGATGCAAATGTGGTTGAGAATCTGGAAAAACGTCTTCAGGAGTATTTAAGTGTCTCCTACTTAACGCAGCTGGCTCAGTCCATCCTGCCCTCCGTATGGAACACCTCCATGAGCGTACTGGGGTGGATCGTGGATTTCCTGATCGCCCTGATCGTATCCATTTACCTGCTCAGTGATAAGCACATCCTGGGCACAGCCTTCAAGCGGATGCTGTTTGCAGTGGTCGCAAAAGAGAAGGCGGAGCATTTTCTGGAAACGCTGTCCGAGTGTAACAAGATCTTCGGCGGCTTCATCTGGGGCAAGACCGTGGATTCCCTGATCATCGGGATCCTCTGCTTTATCACCATGTCCCTCCTCAGAATGCCTTATGCACTGCTGATCAGTATCATGATCGGCGTTACCAATATGATCCCTTACTTCGGACCCTTCATCGGCTGTGTTCCCGGGGCTTTCATCCTTCTTGTGACGAATCCTCACATGGTCATTCCCTATCTGATCATGATCCTGGTGATCCAGCAGTTTGACGGTCTGATCTTAGGGCCCAAGATCCTGGGAGATTTCACCGGCCTTCGTCCGGTGCTGATCCTCTTTGCCATTACGGTGGGCGGCGCCATAGCCAAGGTCCCGGGTATGTTCCTGGGAGTACCGTGTGCAGCCGTGCTCCAGTTCCTTGGCAACCGCTGGATCCAAAGCCGTCTGGAAGCACGCAACGTTCTCAAAGAAGCCGACTACAAGGAAAAAGAGCACGTGACCCTGGGCGATATCTTCTACAAGGGAACCGCTGCGTCCGGCTTCAAAAAAGACAAAAGGAGTTGAAACATTTCATGTTTTTGATATACAGAAAAGGAGCCGGCTCTTCCGGCTTCTTCGGTTTGTGCCGGACACTGCCAAGGCTGCTCCTTTACGCCCTGGCAGCTTCTCTGTGCCTGCAGCTTGCCCTTCTCTTTCCTTTTTCGGGAAGCCGGGCCTCAGCCTCCGGCGAAGGTGCGGATCTGCTCCGGGCCAAGACCAAGGCCCAGGTAGATGAAGCCTTGGATGCCATGCCCAAAAACTGGCCGGCAGCTCCGGAGATCGGAGCCGAGACCGCCATTGTCCTGGAAAAAAACAGCGGCGCAGTACTTTATGCCAAGAACGCCACAGAGACCCATTATCCCGCCAGCGTCACCAAGATCCTGACGGCCCTGATGGTTTGCGAGCGTCTTCCCATGAATTCCACCATCACCATGTCCCGGACCGCAGTGGAGACCTTAACCCCCGGAGCCAGCAACATCGCCTTAAACGTGGGCGAGGAGATCTCCGTGGAGGATGCCCTCTATGCCGTGATGCTGCCCTCCGCAAACGAGGCAGCCAACGGTCTTGCAGAAGCCGCTGCCGGATCCATCGAGGATTTCACGGTGGAGATGAACGAGCGCTGTCGTGAGCTCGGAACCGTCAACACCCGCTTTGTCAATGTCAACGGTCTGCACGATGAGAACCATTATTCCTGTGCCTACGACCTGGCTCTGATCTTCGCGGAATGCGTAGACAATCCCACCTTCCTGCAGATCGCTCATTCCTACAATCACATTATCCCGCCCACCAACAAGCAGAAGGACAAACGGGCCATCAAAACCACGGACAAGATGATGAACCCCTACGAAAAGGAATACTACTCCTCTGCCATCCTGGCGGGAAAGACCGGCCACACACCGGAAGCGGGCCACAACCTGGTCTCCTACGTAAGTCAGGGAGGACTGGAGCTGATCATCGTGGTCATGGGTGCGGAAGATGAAGCCATGCGCTATGCGGACACCAAGGCTTTGATGAACTACAGCCTTTCCAATTTCAGCGTGGCAAATATCTCCAAGTACGATACCACCTACGGCATGATCAACGGCGTTTCCACCACCAGCCCGGTGACCATCCCCAAGAAGAATCTTTCCCTCTTCTCCCTGGACACCAACGACTATGTACTTCTGCCTTCGGGAGCATTTTTCGAGGATCTGACCAGCTCCTTAAGCTATATCGACGGACAGAACTCCGGCGCCTTTGCCGTGATCACTTACTACTACAACGGCTATTCCGTGGGTGACGGCCACCTGATCCTGACGGACAACAGCCTGACCAAGCTGACGGATCTTTCCTTTGAGGACAATCTGACGGTGGACACCACCTTCCCGGAAACGGAAAGTGCTGCGGAAACCGAAACCGCCGGGGAAGGCAAAAAAACCGGAAAGACGGATCCGAACGGAAAGGATCCGAAGGAGCCCGAGACCAAGAACATCGGAAACGTCCACTTTGACGAGGTCAGCGAGGAAGAGACCTCGAATCCCGTGATCTACATTATCCTTGCTCTGCTGGGCGTCATTGCCCTGGTAGCCATAGGAGCCTCCGTGATCATGGTGGTCCGTGACCGCTCCAGCTACTACTCCGGGCCCTCCGGAAGAGGAGCCGCTCCCCGCCACGGAAGAAGCGGACCGGACTTCTCGGAGATCTCCAGAAACTCCAGAAAAAGAAGAAGGTAACCATTAAACTATGAGACTGCGTAATATCCCGGGCTCGAGAGAAGCCATTGCCGAGAGCCCTTATACCATTAATGAGCCGGAAGCCTACAAGGGCAGATGGAACGAATACTTCGGAAACGACCGTCCCATCCGCATCGAGATCGGCATGGGCAAGGGCCGTTTTATCATGGAGCAGGCCCGGATCCATCCGGAATTCAACTATATCGGAATTGAAAAATACTCCTCCGTCCTGCTCCGTGCACTGCAGAAGCAGCAGGAAGAGGAGCTCCCGAACATTGTATTTCTCCGTTTTGAAGCAGAGCACCTGGCTGACGTCTTCGGCCCCGGTGAGGTAGACCGGATCTACTTAAACTTTTCCGATCCCTGGCCCAAGGACCGCCATGCACACCGCCGTCTGACCTCCGAGGCTTTCTTAAAGCTCTACGAAAAGTTCCTGAAGGAAGACGGGACCGTGGAGTTCAAGACGGACAACCAGACCCTGTTTGATTTTTCTTTGGAGAGCGCCGAAGCAGCCGACTACGAGATCTGGCTCTGCACCCGCGATCTTCATCACAGCCCTTACGTTCAGGGCAACATCATGACGGAATATGAGGAGAGATTTTCCTCCATGGGGAATCCCATCTGTAAAATGATCCTGTCAAAACAACGAAAGGAAGCCGCTACTGATGAGTAATCCCGCAACCGGTACAAAGAAAAAAGCCACCCTGATCGTGACCCTGATCCTGGTGCTGGTTCTGATCGTGGGCTTCTTTTTACTCGGTATAGCCCTGACCCTGTATTTCACGGAAGGGAGAAAAGAGCCTGTCACCCAGCCCGGCACACAGGAGCAGACAGCAGAGCCCACCAAGGAGCCGGCGACCTCCTCTCCCACCAAAACCACGGAAACCGACGGAACGGATCCCTCCGAAACCAAAGAAGACCGTGACGGAGTCCCTTCCGAAAAGGCTTTAGACAACCTGACCTTATACTGCAGCGACGGCTCGGTCCTCACCTTCAGGGAAAATGATTTCACCTGGGTCCTGGATCCGGAAAAGCCGGAAGAGTCCTACTACAAAGGAACCTACGAGCTCTACCGCGGAGCAGAAGCAGAGCTTTGCTTAACCCACGAATACAAAGACTTTGATATCACACCCGCAGAGCTGAGTTCAACCTACAAGCTCTGGCCCGAAGAAAACCTTCGGGTTCTGATCCTTTCCACCGAGGAAGCCCGGGTAGACGGCCAAAAGCTCGGCGCCTTCCAAACAGCCTACTACAGCTTCTTTGACGAGAAGGAGGACCACCGCATCATCCTGATCAACATGAACGAACGGGTCTTCCTGACCTTCGAGAAAGAATAATGTGACAGTGGGGACGGTTCTTATTGTCACTGTTTATACCGAGAAAGCCTCCGATTTTTGCATTCTGAGCAAAAATCGGAGGCTTTCCTGGTTTAATACGACAGTCGGAAATGTCCCCACTGTCACGCTTTTCGTTTTTTTGATATTTTTTTCCCTTTTCTTAAGGGATCTTTTGCCGGTTCTTTCTTATTTTCCTTAACAGGCTTTTCCTTTATCGGCTTTTCTTTTACCGGCTTTTCTTTTACCGGCTCTTTGACTGCTTCGGCCTCTGCCTGCGCTGCTTCCTTTTCGGCGCGGATCTTTTTGCGGCGCTTTTCTGCCAGAGCCAGCTTCCGCTCTTTCATCTGCTCCAGGCTCTCTTCATCGGAAAGCTCCACTTTCCGAACGCCGAAGATGCCTCCGGCATCCGCATGCTTCACATGGATCTTGGCCTTCAGAAGGCCGTGCTTCTTGCAGACTGCCATGCAGAAGAAATCGTGGTTGCTCGAAAACCACTTGATCTTCTTGACGGCCTTTGCTCCGCACACGGGACAGGGGGTCTGGCGGATGGACAGATCCAGCATCAGCGCAATGGCATCCGGAAAGGCCCGGGACACATAGAGATTGTAGTCGTCATAGTTCAGAAGATACTCTTCCGAGTGCCGTCTGGGAACCCGGTGAAGATCCGGCGTCAGCTCATTATGATAGCGCTCCATATCCAGTTTTCTCATGACCAGAGCGGTATAATAGGTATCCGCACTTGCACGGTGGAAGGGAATGTCCTTTGGGATCCCGAGTGCATCCACCGCAGACTCTAAGCTCCGGGTGTGGATGGCATTTTCATACTGCAGACAGTAGATCCGCTGCAGATCGTAGAACAGCAGGGGATTCTGAAAGGGCGACCGGATGTGATAGTAATCCAGATTCCTCTGAAACTCCGTCAGATCCATGCTTCCCCAGGTACAGAAAACGTGCTTTTCATTTCCCACCCATTTGAGAAATGCCGCTGCCACCTTGGAAAATCCTCTTGCCTGCTCCAGCTCCGACTGCTTGATATGTGTTACCTTCCGGGTTGCAAAATGAAGTTGTTTATATAGTCTGGGCCTTACCAGCTCGTTGAATTCTCCGATGATCTCGAAGTTTTCATTCAGCTTTACCGCTCCGATCTCGATGATCTCGCAGGGCGGGATCTTGTAGAGCGGACTTCCGGCAGGTCCGGCTTCTTTTTTGGAATGACCTGCTTCCATGGACTGATTCCATTCCAGGTCAATTACGATATATTGCATTGTGAGGTTGACCTTTCTTAGTCAATAAGGCTTCTGTAGGTTAGTTTACCACATCCACGCAGATGATACAACCAAAAAACACGGACCTGTATCTCATTGTTTTTTTAAGTGAAAAATGGTATGATAAGCATACTCTGCAACTTAAGTTCTGCTCCTCAAAAAGAACTTCGCTTGCAGACCTATTTTTCTTAAGGATGTGATATTTATGAAAGCAAGTGAGATCGTATTCAAGCGCGGGATCATGCATGTACTCGGCTCCGACACCCAGACCCTGATCCTTTCCGACACGGAGATCAATCTGACCCCCGAGATCAATGATTTCCTCTGCGCCCATATCGAAAAAGTGACCGAAAGTGACGACTGCCGCAGAAACTGCATCTTCGACGAAGCCTCCAAGATGCTTCCCGTGATCTCCGGCGCCTGCGATGACAACTTCATCGACGTCAGCAAGCAGGTAGCCCAAAGACTTTACGAGATCATGGAGATCAGCGAGATCCCGGCTGCAGACATCTTTGTTCTGGTATTTACCTGCCGGGAGAAGGACTACTTTGCCATGCTGAAGATGAACTACCGAAGCTCCTTCACCCACAGCGCCCAGGATGAGGGCGTCCGCCTGATCCAGCAGCGCACTCTTCTGCCCGGAGCAGGAACCAAGCTGGGTGAAGCCTTCTTCGTGGATCTCTCCGACGGTTCCATTACCCTCTGCGACAGAGCCTACGAGATCAACGGCCGGAAGACCAACTACCTGGCCAGCCTTCTTCTGGAGTGCCACGCACCCCTGTCCCAGAAGGCCAAGCTGGATATCGTGAGCCGGGCCGCAGACAGCATTGCGAAAAAACATTACGGCACCGAGGATCCCACCAGGAAAATGGAAGTGAAGAAGGCCATTCTGACCGAGCTCGAAAAGCCCGAAGGCATGAAGGTCCGTGACATTCCCCAGCGTATCTTCCCCAACAGCCCTTCCATGCAGGAGGAGCTGACCGAGAAGCTGAAGGAAACCAGAATGGAGGAAGAAGTCATTGAGCCTAACAGCCCCGTGACCGTTCGGAAGTTCAAGACCCAGCGTCTTGTGACCGACTCCGGCATAGAGATCCGGATCCCCATCGAGGAAGCCGAGAACTCCGATCACATCGAGATCGTCACCAACCCCGACGGCAGCCGCAACCTCATCATCAAGAACATTGCCGCTCTGACAGCAAAGTGAGAAAGAACAACGGAAACACCCCGATTTAACGCAGAAACGGGAACGATCGAATAAAACGAAAACCGGACACACCGTCAAAACAAAGAGTGCATCTCTTTGCAAAATAAACAGGCAAAACAAAACTCCCGAAGACTGCATCCAACAGCCTTCGGGAATTTTATATTCTCAGGAGATAAGTTTTTTATGTCGGTTTTGAAGATGGGATTCGTATGATTGTGTTTATATCGGTCTTTCGGATCTGTTTTCCATTACTCTGCAAACAGAGGAGTGGAAAGATAACGGTCGCCGGTATCGGGAAGGAGAACCACAATGTTCTTGCCTGCATATTCCGGTCTCTTTGCGATCTTGATCGCTGCAAACAGTGCTGCGCCGGAGCTGATGCCCACCAGAACACCTTCCTTATGACCAAAGAGGCGGCCTGTCTCAAAAGCATCTTCGTTGCTTACCGGGATGATCTCATCATAAACGGTGGTATCAAGAACCTCGGGTACAAAGCCTGCGCCGATACCCTGGATCTTGTGGCTTCCGCTTCTGCCCTCAGACAGAACGGGGGAGGTCTCAGGCTCTACAGCCACAACCTTGATGTCGCTCTTCTGGGACTTCAGATACTGGCCAACACCGGTAATGGTTCCGCCGGTACCTACACCTGCCACAAAGACATCTACCTGACCGTCGGTATCACGGAAGATCTCGGGACCTGTGGTCTCAAAGTGTGCCTTGGGATTGGAAGGATTCACAAACTGTCCGGGAATGAAGCTGTTCGGAATGCTTGCTGCCAGCTCTTCTGCCTTGGCAATGGCACCCTTCATGCCCTTTGCTCCTTCACTTAAAACCAGCTCAGCGCCGTAAGCCTTCATGAGCTGTCTGCGCTCAACGGACATGGTCTCGGGCATTACGATGATGATGCGGTAGCCTCTTGCCGCTGCCACGGATGCAAGGCCGATCCCGGTATTTCCGGAAGTGGGCTCAATGATCACGCTGTCCTTGGTGAGCTTTCCGCTCTTCTCTGCATCGTCCAGCATTGCCTTGGCAACACGGTCCTTTACGGAGCCTGCCGGATTGAAGTATTCCAGTTTCGCAAAGATCTTTGCGGAAAGTCCGAACTCCTCTTCAATATGTGTCAGTTCAAGCAGGGGAGTTCCGCCGATCAGTTCATCTGCTGTTTTAAAAATTCTAGCCATAGTCGTTACCTCCATCGGGTATATTTTTTTCTGTTGTCCGAATTATATACCCTAAAGCGCCGCTTTGCATAATAGTTATTTTTTTTCAGTACTTATAGTTTTTACCTTTAGCAAGCTACCATTCGATAGATTTTCTGCTTTTGCCCATATCTCCGGAGCCGCCCACGTACAGTTTCAGGCACAATGACAGCCAGGCCCGGCCGCTCTCCGTCTCCATTTCCCCGGTATAGCAGGCATAACGCACCGGGGCTCCGTCCGCTTCGCACAGGGGCTCCGGCCACTTGGCACAGGCCTCTCTGCGCTTTTGACTGACATAATGCTCCAGCTCCGCCAGAGATCCCCGCTCTAGATAACTCAGATCCTTTGCCGACACCTTCCAGTGTACCAGTAGAGGGATCTCACTTTCGTCTGCAGCCTCTCCGAACTTCAGGACATTTTCCTGCAATGAGGATTCCCGGATCACCGGACTTTCACCGGCCGCCAGAAACGCTCCGGGAAATACCTTCGCCAGCTTCGGAGAAGCTCCGAGTCCCGTTCCGAAGCACTTCAGAACGGACTCCTTCACTGTCCAAAGATGCAGAAGCTCATCATTTTCCGTGTCTTTATAACAGCAGGAAAATGCCTTAAGCTCTTCCTCATCCATGCAATACTTTAAGATCTTGTCCGGATGCAGAAGCTCCCGCTCCTGCTCCACATCGATCCCCAGGGAGCAGATGCCGAGCCGCTGGCCCTGGCCCTGCCTCAGGTCCACCGTATCACCGGTGTCCGTAACGCTGAGGACACAGACCGCCAGATCCCCCGAATGGGACAATGACACTCTCATGTGCTCCGGACTTTTGATATAGGGCTTTCCGCTTTTCCGGTAAGAAACCGTTGCATACATCCCGGTCTGATCGTAAACCGCGAACTGCAGAAGCACTCCCGCCCAGAAGGACCTGCACCGGTCCGCCCGGACCTTCATGTTCAGGATCCGCTCCATCCGCTCCGGGTCCATTTTCCAAAGGAGCTCTGCGTATGCTTCAAGGTTGCAGAACCGAAACAGATCGTAGATACCGGGTCTGCATCCGGTCGCCGAAGACTCGTCTTTTTCCGGTCCGCAGCCATTCTCCGCACCATGCTCCTCAAACAGGCGGTCCACCGCCGTATAATACCTTTCCTTGTCCGGCCCGGCAAACCGTGCCAGATAGATATGCGGAAGAAATTCCTCCTCCCGCATCAAAGGTCCGTTCTCTGATCTTTCCAAGCAAAGATCCTCCTGATCCACATATCCATCTTTTTCGAGGGTCATTTTTCCTCGTCAGTATCCTCGGTGTCCCCGTCCTGAACCATCTCCAGAAGTTCATCCTCGAAGCCGTAGTTTCTCGGGTCCTCCTTCGGATCCGGAAGCAGCTCGTGCTCCTTGAACTTCACGTCAAAGGTCTCCGGATCAAACACATATACGTCATACCAGTAAACATAGGTGGTCATGTCTCCCTCTTCGGGCACGCTGTGGCAGAAGGAGATCCGGATCTCAAAGGTTCCGTCCTCCAGCCCCGTTACCTTGGGCTTGTCCAGAATACAGAGAAATGTATCCAGATCCGGCATCGTTGCAGAAGTAAAGCCGATGGCCTGCTTACCATTGTCAATGCAGAAGGCCAGCCCTTCATCCACGCTGTATCCGATCTTGTAATCCCAAAAAGAACCGTATTTTTCCCAGGTCATTTTTATTTTCCTCCGTTTCAACCTTAATCTGCCCGAGCCTCCTTCAAAAGGCCCGGGCAGCGTTCGGCGTATTAAAGCCAAATGATTCCTCAGTCTTCCGAATCCTCGGAATCCTCATAATACTTATTGTAGATCGTCTCTGTAAGATGATCGATATATACTCGCGAAACAACCGCATCCTCATTCTTGTTCTGTGCAATGAGGAGTCCCCGGATGGTATCCGTCCGGGCAAATGCCACCACTGCCTCGGGATTTCCGGACACCTTCGCCAGGCGGTCGATCTGTTCGGGCTTATAGGTCTCGTAGAAACGGTTCAGCCAGCGCTCGGTCCGCTCCTCTTCCTCCTGTGCCTCCGGAAGAAGCTTCTTAGCCCGGATCACCGACATCACGGCAACCACCAGGAAGATCACACCCATGGCACCAAGCATGAACTTGATCATATTGAGGGAGGCAAAGTGCAGGGATTCCAGATTGAATATCCCGGCGATCATCAGCACATCAGCCACCACAGCAATGATACCGATGACAAAAAAGGCAACTGCCGAAGACCGCACCTCCTTATAGGTATGCATCTTGGCCGTATAATTCAGGCTTCCGCCGTTATCCTCGGGAATGATCAGGGAAGCCTTTCCGCCCTTTTCCTCTTCGCGTACGGTGGGAATGTCTTCTTCCTCCTCTGCAACAGGCTCCGGCTCCTTGGTCTCATTTTCCTCGTCTTCAAATCCGGGAAGATGGATGGACACGAAATTCTCCTCGGGCTCATCCTTGCTCTCGCCTACGGAGGACATGGCGGAGACTGCCGCTCTGGCAAATGCATCCTTCGGCAGCTTCATGAACCCGGTATCCGCTGCGGACGCTTCCTTTTCAGGCTCTTCAAAGGGCTTGTAATCTTCCTCTTCATCATCCGCATCCATTCCGAAATCCTTGGCGTATTGGTCCCCCTCCTCTTCGAGAAGAACCTTGCAGAAACGAAGGGCCGCATCAGCGTCCTCCGCATCCACCACGATCACATCCATGTTCCGGGCAAAATCCGTATGCTGCTCCACGTTTTTGATGTTGTTATATTCCAGGAACGCCACCAGGCGGTTCGCCAGCGCCTTGGGCGCCTTTGCCACCACGATCCTCTGCGCCAGTTTGAAATCCTCCAAGGTGACCAGAGGGATCTTACAGTCGGAACAGGTTGTGATCCCATCCACGTATTCCAGACCACATTTCGGACAGATCATATTGTCAATTCTCCGTTTCCTCATCCGTCAGGAAATATTTCCGGGGAAATGTTCCCGCTCCCTGCTCCGGATGATCATGATGTCATTTTTCACGCCCGCAAAAGACGTTCCTTTGCTTTCTTATATCGCTCCAGATGCTCAAAGTCCCATTCATCCGGATTCTTGTGACGGTTCGGATCCATGTTGTGGGTCAGATCCGCCAGCTTCACACGGACCGCCATGGGATCCGTGGCCACACGCTCAATGTAATCCATGTAATCCTCATCGGGGCGTTTGGTCAGAAGGTCCAGGGCATCAGCGATCCGGTCCCCGAACCGGCTTCGGATCTCCTCCAGGGACACATCCGTATCCTCCACCACATCATGCAGAAGGCCCAGAACGATCTCATCCTCTGTCTCCAGCTGATTGGCAACATTGATGGGATGCAGGATATAGGGCATCCCGGACCGGTCGTGCTGTCCGTCATGTGCCGTTGTTGCAAAGATCAAAGCTTCCAGAACTCTCGGACTCAACATCATAAGGAACCTTCCTTCCCGGGACCATAAGCCATTTGCGGCCGTCCCTTTTTACTGCTGCGGACAAAGCCGCCCGAAGGGGAATATACTCTACATTATAATCAATGACGTGAGAGAAGTCAAAGGTAGAAAATCATGATTCAGGTATTTTTCTGTGAACAAAAGGACGGCTTATCCCGGATGCTCCGGAACAAAAACCGTCCTTATGATATTAAAAGGTCTGATACTTCTCCGTTCTTCCGGATTTCTTGGTCACATACCCCTGAGGAATGTATGCATTTTCCAGGTCATCCGTATCACCGATGAAGATACAGTCATCCGACTGCTCCAGCCCATAGTAGCTGTATTCGGTATCCACAAGCTCCGGCCCCTTCACATCCACGCCCTGCGCTTTCAGCCATTCCACCGCCAGGTCAAGAGCATTGTCCTGCCCGTCAAAGTCTGCAACGGACAGATCCAGTTTCTTTTTCGACCGGAAGGTGATCTCGTAGGAAATGTCCGTTTGAGCCCGGATGGTTCCGTCAGCATTTACATAGGTGATCTCCGGAACGCCGGCCACCGTCAGGGTCTGGGTGATCAGATCCCCGGCTTCTTCCGTGGTATCCGCCTCCGGTGTTTCGCTTTCCGATGCCGTCTCAGAGGATTCTTCCCCCGGAGTATTCGGCTTCGTCTCTTCTTCGCCTCCGCCCTCTCCGGACTCCGTTTCTTCCTCCGTGGGAAGGATCACCACAGCCCCCCCTCCTCCGCCTAAGGGTTCAAAGAGGTTAATGGACATCATGGGATAGATCAGGAGGATCACTGCCGCCGAAAGCGTGAACTTCATCATCCTTCGGATCAGGCTCCTGTGCTCCTCTTCATAAGGAGAAGCCGTACTTCCGCCTCCGAATTCCAGATCCCTTTCCGCACCGGGCTCGGAGACCAAACTGTATTCCACCGGAAGAATGAATTCTTCCGGCATCCGGTATTCATTCTCTCTGTGCATAGTCCCGCCTCCCGGCTCATGCCTTGTCCGGATGGATATCCACCTGCATGAACGGAACCTCAACGCCCAGTTTTCTGAAGCCGAGCAGCAGGTCACGATTCAGCACACGGTTTCCCGAAAAGATATCCTTATCCTCTACATCTGCCACAAAACGCAGCACCACGGCACTGTCTGCCAGTTCCTGAACCCCCAGATATCTGGGAGTACTCTTCATGATATCCGTATGAGCCTCGTAAATTTTCAGAAGAAGCTCCGGAAGCTTCTCCTCCAGGGCCTCCAGATCCGTTTCGTAAGGGATCCCGATATCACAGATACTTCTGGAAAATCGGTCCGAACGGTTGATGATATTTTTCAGGGTGCTGTTATTCAGGATCTTAACATTTCCCCCGTTATCGGTGATGCAGGTCGTACGGATCCCGATACTGGTAACCGTTCCGCGGAAGCCGTCCACTTCAATGATATCTCCCACGTTATACTGGTTCTCAATGATCATAAACGCGCCGGTGACAATGTCCGCGATGAGACTCTCGGCACTGAAGCCCACGATCAGGGCAATGATCCCGAGGCTGGCAATGATCGTCGAAATGTTCACCCCGAAGATCGAAAGTCCCCAGCACAGGATAATGATCACGGAAATATAGCGCACCAGACTGGAAACGATGGACAGAATGGAGCCTGCCCTGTGGTTCTTGAATTTCGGAAGACTCAGGATCAGTACAATGAGGGACTGAACGGCCAGCACCGCTGCGATCATGATCCCCACCTTCCATAACAGGGACAGATCAAAATCGATCTTGACCAGTTCCTTCAGACTCAAAAGATCGGTAAAGCTCCCGATGGGGATCATTATGATCATCACCACCACAGTCACTATCAGCCTGATCAATGCAGAGATACGTTCTTTCATCATAACTCAACTCCCTTCAGATTCATTTTTCAGTGGAGGAATCCGCATATTTTCGAGCCGGACTCCTGCCCTTATATAGATAATTATACCCTAAGGCAGGAGAAATACAATGTTGTGATTCTAAACAATTCATGAACCTTCTTTAAGGGCGCAAAAAAATAGCATAAACTGAATGAAAATCCGCAATAATTGGATAGTTTATTTTCCTGTTTTTCACTAATCTAGTATATAAGTCATAATCCATAAATGGATAGTTTTTGATGTATGAAGGAGGCACAAGTTATGGAAAAGATCAAGCTCGCTCGCCCGAATGAAAGAACTCCCCTGATCAAGGAGATCTACACCGCAGATCCGTCCGCACATGTATTCAACGGAAAGATCTACATCTATCCGTCACACGACTTTGCGCATGATTGCCCGGATGACGACAACGGCGACCAGTACATTATGAAAGATTATCATGTACTCTCCATGGACAACTTAGATTCCCCTTGCGTGGACAATGGTCTCGCACTTTCCGAGGATGATGTTCCGTGGGTAAAGAACCAGATGTGGGCACCTGACTGTGTCTGCAAGAACGGAAAATATTACCTGGTATTCCCTGCAAAGGATCACAACGGCCAGTTCCACATCGGCGTTGCAGTATCCGATTCCCCTGTAGGTCCCTTCAAGCCTCAGGAGAACTTCATCAAGGGCAGCTACAGCATTGACCCTGCTGTTCTCGTAGATGATGACGGACGCACCTACTGCTACTACGGCGGACTTTGGGGCGGCCAGCTTGAAATGTGGCAGTCCGGCTCCTTTGATCCGAACGCTCACAGACCCGAAGGCGATGAGCCTGCCCTGGGACCCATGTTCGCAGAGTTCAACGAAGACCTCTCCGAATTCATCACCGAGCCCAAGCACCTTCAGATCCTGGACGAAAACGGTGAGCCCATCAAGGCCGGCGACGAAGACCGTCGTTACTTCGAAGGCCCCTGGATGCACAAGTTTAACGGAAAGTACTACCTTTCCTACTCCACCGGAACCACCCACTATCTCTGCTACGCAGAGGGTGAGAATCCCGACGGTCCCTTCACCTACAAGGGCCGTATCATGGAGCCCGTTCTCGGCTGGACCACACATCACTCCATCGCCCAGATCGACGGCGAGTGGTACCTCTTCTATCATGACTGCGAGCTTTCCGGCGGCGTAACCCACGAGCGTTGCGTAAAGTACACCAAGCTGAACATCCATGAGGACGGCACCATCGACACCATCATCCCTTACGAATTCGAGCGGTAATATCTCATAAAAATTCTAACCTTCCGGCAGGAGTTCTGCCGGAAGGTTTTTGTGTTTTTGGGGACTGTGTTTTTGGGGACGGTTCCATTTGACACATTTTTGTGTTTTTGGGGACGGTTCTATTTGACACACTCAAAGACTCAAACTTTTGCCATAAAGCACACCCTTGACAGATTACCGCCATAGCGGTATATTTGCCATAGGAGTGATGCAATCATGCTGCTGAAAGAATACTGTAAGATCAAAAAGAAATCCATTCGTCAAATAGCCCTGAATACCGGGATCCCGTATAGTACTCTGAACGATTTGATCAATCAGAAAACAGATTACAATCGGGCATCCTTTGGGATGATCTGTGCCATCGCCGATGAGCTGGAGATTTCAATCGACGAGCTCAGGAAAATGTTATCCGAAGAAAGCCACACCGACACAGAAAAGAACCCCCGGTACTCGATCATTGTGCGGAACAAAAGATACTACATCGATATAGAAGGATCCGGCCGCGAGTATCTTTGTAAGGTCAACCCTGTCACCACCTTCAGTATTGAAGATATTGCTTTCTGGAAATACCGGGATCATATGACACAAAAAAAGATGGAGGAACTCGATGCTATATATTTTAATGCACAAAGATGACCCCGTCGTCGTCGTAAGTATCGATCAATTCGGTCAAATGACCGATGTAAACAAAAAAGTATATAATCCGGCTCTTCTCCCACTGCGTCATCAGTCCGTACCCAATGGACTTGTCAAATGGTGGAAAGAACGGGCTGTTCCTTTATCGCGCCACGGTATTGAGCAGTTCATGCAGGAGCGGGGATTTGAAGGACCGGAAGAATACCTGGTTAAGAACCTCGGACTCAGCCTTTCAGATACTTACTGGATCAAACCAATTGATTCAAATTTCTCATGGAGTGATATCAATCTCTATGAGAATGACTTTCGCTCCGATTTTTTCTCTACCCCCGGTACCGATGAAGATCGGGAGATCCCTGCATATTCTGCAAACAGTTCACTGCAGGGAGATGTCGAAAAAACGTGGGCAATCATGAACGGGGAAAGAGTCCTGATCAAGGGCAACAGTTCTCATCAGTCCAGTGAAAGCCTGAATGAAGTATTGGCCTCAGAAATATATAAACGTCAGGGATATGACAATTATGTCCCTTACGAGCTGACCCGGATCAAGAATGTCCAATATCAATTCGGATGTATCTGTAAAAATTTCACCACACCGAACATCGAATTGGTGCCTGCTTACGATCTGATCACCTCGCAAAAAAAGGATAATCAAATATCATTTTTCCAACACATGACAGATATTGCAATTCGGCTTGGAGTAAGCCGGGAATCAATCCAATACGACATTGATATGCAGTTACTCGGAGACTATGTCCTAAGCGGCAACGACCGTCACTACAACAACATAGGATTCCTTCGCGATACAGATTCGCTCCGATTAGTACGGATGGCTCCGATCTATGACAGCGGAAGGTCGTTATTTGTAGGAACTGAAATACCGAAGCAGATGTCAGACTTTCTGAAAATCCAGACCAACAGTTTTGCCAATAACGAAAGAAAGCTTCTTTCCTATGTTCAGGACAAATCAGTGCTTGATGTCACTAAACTGCCCTCTCCGGACTGGGTAAAAAAACTGTATGAACAAGATCCGGAGCAATCCGAAGATCGTATCAACTCAATCGTATGGGCCTATGAGAAAAAAATTGAAATGCTGCGGGAGATACAACTGGGCAAAGATCCATATCAGTCCCTCTTCTGAAAACGGCAGGGAACTTCTTGAAAAATATCCGGCATGAGAGGTTTCATAAAAAATTAAACCCTTTCTGACAAGCCATTTTTCCG
Organism: Lachnospiraceae bacterium; assembly: GCA_017614345.1. Taxonomy (GTDB): domain Bacteria; phylum Bacillota; class Clostridia; order Lachnospirales; family Lachnospiraceae; genus JAGACB01. The sequence goes on along the minus strand of JAGACB010000108.1, from coordinate 6,993 downwards.
TTTTTCAATCTATCTTTCCTAAACATAACGATCCCCGCAGATACCCAAACGTACCTGCGGGGACATTTTTCATTATCATTTGGTTTCGATCTTCATTTTGATCTTCTTTTTAACCAGCGACCATACATATGCGATCGCGACGGAAACAACGATCGACCCGAGCATCAGCGCCAACACCTGGATCCTGCCGAACTGATACCGTAGGATCAGGCTCTTAAACGGAAGACTGCAGATTGGATAATGGATCAGCATGATTTCAAGACCAGCATCTCCGACGGAAGTGATCCCCCGGCCGGAGTATAACGGAAAGTCCGAGGAGCAATACATACACAACAGGATCACCATGGACAGCGCAGTATCCCAAAGATAGGGCATCTTCACCGGAGTATAAACAAAGCCCAGGATCATAAAGACAGTTCCGACGAGCCATAACCACGGATGGTTTTTCCGGGATAAGCTTCCCAGAGCGTCTGCAAGAAGGGCCCCCAGCATAAAGGCGCAGGTGCTGTAGAGCGGATTCTTGTAAGCATCAAAGCGGACAAATGACTCAAGCCCCAGAAGGATCAGCATGGGAGCCCCCACCAGAACCAAGGTCCAAGCCAGCCCGGCTTTGCCCCTGATAAATCGATAAACCTTGAAGAGGAACGGAATGATCAGATAAATGAACATCAGGTTCGACAGAAACCAGGCCACTCCGTTCAGGGAATAATGCCTTCCCGGGATCCAGTCCTGAACAAACAGCAGGTTCATCACCACCATGATCCCATACTTCACGGAAAACTTTCCGCCTGCCACATCCGCTGCCACAAACGGTATCATGGTCAGAGTATTTAACAGAAAGAACCTGACAAACCCTTTCAGATATAAGGAGATTCCTTTTTTGAACGGATTCCCCTCCGCATGCTCCTTCCCGTGATGAGAATACATCAGAAAACCGGAGAGCGCCAGAAATCCCATGGCCGCAAAGTGCCCGTTGGTGAGAAACACCGGCAGCTCCGCAAACTCGGGACTGCAATATTTCACTACGGCAAAAAAATGAGCAAAAACGATCAGCAGGATCCACCAGAACCGAAGCCCCGACAGATTCGGGATATAGCTTCCGGCCTTTTTCCTGTTTGACGTTTTTGCTTCTTTGTTAAGGACAATGTTCTTTTCCATAGGATTGCATGATCATTGCGATCTGATAATTCATGCCGAATGAAAACTACTGATGCGCTTTGCATCTACTGTCCCTGATGTGATTCGAACACACGGCCTTTCGCTTAGGAGGCGAACGCTCTATCCTGCTGAGCTACAGAGACATTTATCAAAAACCGGAAAACTCCGGATCTTGAGCTGTAAATAATTGTTTTTCAAAACCGGAAAGGAAAATGCTCATTTCCCTTACTCCGTCACTGCTTCCCCGATGAGCCAGATCTTGCACTTGAGTCTTCTGCCTGCTTCGGGAACGCCGTACACCTCCGACTTCGGAATGCAGATCACTGCCTCCACGGTATTGATGCGAACGCGGAAATAATACAGTTCCTCTTTGGTATAATCATTGCGGATGGTCTCGACGCTTAAGATCAGAGCCACCACCTGATACTGATCACACTCCACTCCCACCGGGAGAATGGTGGTATTGACCACGCTGTACACGTCCGTTTCTCCGGAAAGAAGCCTGAGACGTGCATCCGAAGAGAGCGAAACATCATCCTGGCAGAACTCGTTCACCGCATCCTGATCACCGGCTCTGACCCTCTTGGACAGATCGTCACGTTTCTTCAGAGCTCTCTGATGAATCCGCTTCTGCGCCTCCGTCATTTTGACCGGCATGATTATTCTACCATCTTTCCCGAGCCCCGTCAAACGGATTCCCTTGACTTCCGGCGTCTTATTCTGCTGGTTTTCCGCAAGAAGGATCCGACCGTAATTGCTGACCGTAAAGATCAGAAGAAGTCCCAAACGAAAGTCGTCCACCGAACCGATCAGGCGCTCTCCGTCTCCGGCCCTGGTCAGTTCACTGGGCATGGTCAGGTTCACCTTCGGATTCTCGGCATAGGGAAGATACGAGATCACGGAAAAATGTCCGTTCTCAAAGGTTCCGAAGACGCGGATCCCGATCCTGCCGTCTTCGGAAAAATGTTTTTCATATACTGCCAGAGATCGATTGCCCGATCCTGTCTGCGCCATTTTCACCTGATCCGGAGAATCCACGATCCACTTTAAAAGTCGTTCCTCATCCGTCCAGGAATTGATACCGGAAAATCCGATGCTGGGTAAATAGGTATGCATAAAACCGCTTTCCTTCTGTGTTTCCGGCAGATCAGGCTATCACTTCTTGACTTCGATCCGGGTCATGCCGCCCATGTAAGGTCTGATTGCCTCGGGAATGTTCACACTTCCGTCCTCATTCAGATTATTTTCCAGGAATGCGATCAGCATTCTGGGCGGTGCAACTACCGTATTGTTCAGGGTATGAGCGAAATACTTTTCTTTCTCGCCCTTCACACGGATCTGAAGTCTTCTTGCCTGAGCGTCTCCTAAATTGGAGCAGCTGCCGACTTCAAAATATTTCTTCTGACGGGGAGACCATGCCTCCACATCCACAGACTTCACCTTCAAATCTGCCAGGTCACCGGAGCAGCACTCAAGTGTTCTGACCGGAATGTCCATGCTGCGGAACAGCTCCACCGTGTATCTCCAAAGCTTATCGTACCAGTCCATGCTCTCTTCCGGCTTGCAGATGACGATCATCTCCTGCTTTTCGAACTGATGGATCCGGTAAACGCCTCTCTCTTCCTTGCCGTGAGCGCCCTTCTCCTTACGGAAGCAGGGAGAATAGCTGGTCAGCGTATAAGGCAGATCACCCTCCGGGACAATGGTATCGATGAATCTTCCGATCATGGAGTGCTCACTGGTTCCGATCAGGAACAGGTCCTCACCCTCGATCTTGTACATCATCTCATCCATTTCCTTGAAGCTCATAACGCCGGTAACAACGTCGCTGCGGATCATAAAGGGCGGTACGCAGTAAGTAAAGCCCTTATTGATCATGAAATCTCTTGCATAGGAAAGAATGGCACTGTGCAGTCTTGCGATATCACCGACCAGATAGTAGAAACCGTTTCCGGCAACCTTTCTGGCACTCTCAAGATCAATACCGCCGAACCGCTCCATAATATCGGTATGATAAGGAATCTCGAAATCCGGAACCTTGGGCTCGCCGAAACGCTCCACCTCAACATTCTCGGAATCGTCCTTTCCAATGGGAACAGAAGGGTCAATGATGTTGGGGATCGTCAGCATGATCTTCCGAAGCTCTGCTTCCACCTGAGTCTCCTCAGCAGAAAGCTCATCGATCCTGGAATCGCTCTCGCTCACCTTGCGCTTAACTTCCTCAGCCTCTTCATGCTTTCCCTGAGCCTTGAGCTGACCGATCATCTTCGCAGTCTTGTTCTTCTCGGCACGCAGTGCCTCAACCTCCTGCTTGATCTGACGGTTTCTCTCATCGAGCTTTAAGACCTCATCCACTAAAGGAAGCTTCTCATCCTGAAACTTATTGCGGATATTCTGTCTTACCACATCCGGATTCTCTCTGACAAATCTGATATCTAACATGATTCTTCCTCCGATCCTTTGTACGCTTCTCTCAGATCCAAAACCGGTATTCTTCAAACCGAAAAATCATTCCGGCCGGATCCTTCTTTGCGTACTGTCATAAGCCCTTCGGGCTCAAAAAAATATCTCTCTAGTTATAAACCATTTCTGCGATTTTGTAAAGACTTCACGTATATGTCATTCATACTTCTCGCAGTTCTATTCTTACTTTCTGCAGTTCGATCACTCATACTTCTCGCAGTTCATGGCATCCTCAAGCGCCTGCTGCTCTTCTTTACCGAGAGGCTGGGAACATTTTCCGTGAATGATCTCTTTTAAATAGGTATAATTCCCGTCGGCGCTCTTCATATTGTTCAGCATAAAGCCGGAATCAAACTCATCCAGGATACACAGGGCAAAACTCAGTTTCCCCTTCATTCCTTTGAACGCGTCATATCTCATGATCCCCATCTTCTTATAGCTGCCCTTGATCCCCACACGGTACTCTTCGTACTTCTCCGTGAACTCCTTGTAGCCGGCTTCATACTGATTCACCCGCTCCGCGAGCTCCGTAATGGTCTCCTCAAGATTCTTCGCATTCCGCCCGGTCATAAAGGCCGACATCTTCTTACGAAGCTTATGATTATCAATGGAAACCTTGATCAGGAAAATGATCAGGATAATGATCACGACCACCAGAAGTATGGCCACCATACCCGGCGTGATCCCCAGCTTATCGATCATTTCTTTGAGTTGCGTCATGGATATTATCTCCTGTGATAATATTATTATATTAGAATACCGATATGGCTATACAAAGCATTCTCAGCATTCCTTAGTTACATTTTTACACCCAGCAGCTCTGCGATCCGCTCAAGTTCTTCCAGGGAAGTATACGAAATCTCGATTTTTCCCTTCTTTGCATTGGATCTGTGGATGACTACCTTGGAATTTACACTTGAGCCCAATCTGTTTTCCAGATCCTGATAAATGAGCTGATCCGGAAGCGTTTTTTTCGGCTTTTCCTGCTTCGGATTCAGGATCTCATGGACCTTCTGCTCTGTCTGACGTACACTTAAGTCATCCTGAGCGATCATCAAAGCAACCATCAGCTGCTGATCAGTCGTATCCAGAGAAAGCAAAACCTTTGCATGTCCCATGGAAATGGTATTGCTCTGAAGCATCTCCTGTACATTCGGATGAAGCTTTAACAGTCTGAGGGAGTTTGTAATGGAGCTTCTCTTCTTGGAAACCCGGAATGCAACCTCTTCCTGAGTCAGATGATATTCATCGATCAAAACCTGATATGCCATGGCTTCTTCCACAGGATTCAGGTCCTTACGCTGCAGATTCTCTACCAGAGCGATCTCCGCAACGTCTGCATCCGTATAATCCTTGCGGATGATCACCGGAACATCCCTGAGACCTGCAAGTCTGGACGCTCTCCAGCGTCTTTCACCTGCAACGATCTCATAATGATCACCTACAGGACGAACCAGAATCGGCTGGATCAGGCCATGATTGCGAATGGATTCCGCAAGTTCCTGCAAACCTTCCTCTTCAAAGTCCTTTCTGGGCTGATCACGGTTCGGCTCGATCTTGGAAAGCTTTACCATAGCCACAATGTCCGTATCTCTGGGATCCAGAGCATGAAGACCGTCAGTTGCCGTTTTAGTTTCTTCCTTTATAATAGGAGATTTTTCTGCAGCATCCGAAGACTTTTCAGCAGAGGTCTTTTCAGGAACATCTTTCTTTTCCGAATCTGCCTTTTCAGAAGTACCTTTATCTGATGTTGCTTTGCCCGAGGCTGCCTTATCTGATGTTACCTTTGCTGTAACACTCTTAGAAGCAGTGCCCTTTGCAGAAATGCTCTTAGAGGCGGTTCCTTTTGCAGTACTCTCTTTGGTTTCTGCGGTTTTCGCATCAGATCCCTTGGAATCTGCCGATTTAGAAGTTGTACTCTTTGTACCTGAGGCTTTCTTAGCCTCTGCAGACTCCTTGGTATCACCGGCCTTGCCGGCTTTCTTAGCGGGAGCCTTCTTTTCTTCTGCTTCTATCTTCGTACTTGCTTCTTTTTGAGAAGAAGTTGCACTTCCCGTACCACCGTAAAATGCTTCCACGCCGCGTCCTAATCCTGTTCTCTTAGCCATAACACATTATCCCCTTCTGATGACTTCCTCTGCAAGCCGGTAATAACTTTCCGCACCTGCAGATCTCTTATCATAAATATTGATCGGCATTCCGTAGCTCGGGCTTTCCGCGAGTCTGACATTTACCGGTATGATCGTCTCGAAAACCATGGTCCCCATATTTGCCTTGACATTCTCGATCACTTCTTTGGACAGATTCGTTCTGGAATCAAACATGGTAAATAGGATTCCCTCCACCTGAAGATACTCATTCAGGTTATCACGAACCTTGTCCACTGTTTTCATGAGGTCACTGACACCTTCGATGGCATAATACTCACACTGCAGAGGTATCAGTACACTGTCTGCAGCAGTCAGGGCATTCAACGTCAGAATACTCAAGGACGGCGGGCAATCGATCAGAATGTAGTCATACTGATCCCGGATTGGATCCAATTGCTCCTTCAAAAGGACAAATGAATTCGGAAGCGTTGCAAGTTCGATCTCCGCACCGGCCAGATTGATATTGGACGGGATCAGATAAAAGGAATCAAACCATTCCAGTTTTACCTTGCAGACATCCACCATTGGATCATCATCGATCAAAAGATCATAGGAAGACTGCTCTACCAGGATCTTATTCACCCCAAGCCCGGTAGTTGTGTTCCCCTGAGGATCCATATCGATCACCAGAACCCGTTTTCCTGCCTCTGCAAGCGCAGAAGAAAGATTCACTGTCGTGGTTGTCTTTCCGACACCGCCTTTTTGGTTAGTCACCGCAATCACTCTAGACATTTCATACCCCCTGTGACATCATGTGGATGGTCTATATTATATCAAAAACCGCAAAAAATATCTATAATAAATCGAAATTTCTTTGATTTCCGGTTTTTCATGCACTTTTATATCAATGTTCCACGTGGAATATTTTCGTTGAAATCTCAGGGATCCATTTCAAAACTGATGTTGATGTTCTACGTGGAACATTTTTGCTATAATCCCAGGGAACCATTTCAAAATTGATAATGATGTTCCACGTGGAACATTTCGTCAAAAATCCAGAGATTCATTTCAAATCCAATGTTGATGTTCTACGTGGAACATTTTGGTAAAAATCCCGGGGAACCATTTCATAATTGATGTTGATGTTCCACGTGGAACATTTCGCCAAAATCCCTGAGGTTCATTCCAAAACCAATGTTGATGTTCCACGTGGAACATTTAGGTAAAAATCCCGGGGAACCATTTCATAATTGATGTTGATGTTCCACGTGGAACATTTCGC
>JAGACB010000107.1 GCA_017614345.1 Lachnospiraceae bacterium | reverse complement strand
TTTCAGAATCTTTCGCTTCTTCCCGGAATGCGTTCTGTCAGATAGTACCCCTCGCATTTCAGATACTCCTTTTATTCCGGCAGATCACTGAATAAATATGCTCCCCTCTGCATGAAGCAGAGAGGAGCATGAAGAATCTTTACTCTTTCCCGGTCTTATCAATGATCCGATCCAGTTTCAATACCTCAAAGCCGTCCGCCTTACCCTTCAGCTTGATGGAATCACCGAGGGAGGTGGTTTCGATCCGGCCCTCTAAGGCATCTGCCACGGCACGGCTGATGTAGACGGTTCCGCCGGGAGCATTGGCCTCAAGGCGGGCTGCGGTGTTGACGGTATCACCTATGGCGGTGTAGTCCATGTGACGTTCCGCACCCATATTTCCCACGACGGCAGGACCGTAGTGGACGCCCACTCCTACACGAAGTTCTTCGCCGATCTCTTCCTTCAGTTCGGCGGAAACCCGTTCGGCGCCTTCCACAATGGCCTGAGCGGTCTTCACGGCGTTCATGACTGCATCCTCCTGAGGAAGAGGTGCTCCCCAGAAGGCCATCATAGCATCGCCCACAAACTTATCCAGGGTTCCTTTATTGTCCTCGACGCAGGAGCTGGCCATGGTCAGATAACGGTTTAAGATATGGACCACCTGCTCGGGCTCCAATCGCTCGGACATGGTGGTGAAGCCACGGACATCCACAAAGAGAACCGCAATGTCATACATTTTTCCGCCCAAGGACAATGACCCGGTTCCTTCCCGAAGGATCTCCCGAACGATCTCAGGAGCCACATAACGCTCGAAGGTATGAGTCACCTTCTGCCGCTCCATTGCTGCGATCACGTAGCTTCGGATAATAGAGGATAGGAGGACCAGGATCACACCCACGGGGATCCACAGAGGATGCATCAGAAGGCCCTGGTCGTAGAGCCACACGGCTGCACCGAAATTGAGGACCACGATCACAATGCTGACAATGCCGGACCAGATCATTTTCCAGTGGAAGAAACAGATGCCGGCGGCCAGGCAGATGCCGAAGAGGGTCAGATACTGGAGCCACAAAGGGATCTCGCTGCAGTAATGATGATTTAACAGCTGATAAACCTCATTGACCTGGAATTCCACACCGTACATGGCTGCGGAGCGGTCGATGGGTGTCATGACGGTATCCTGCAGACCGGCCGCATAGGGGCCTATGTAGACGATCTTGCCGGCATAGTAGTCCGAAGGGACCCGGCCCTCGATCAGATCCACGAAGGATTTGTCCATGTAGGCCTTGGGCTTGCCGGAAAGGGTCACGTAGTACTGACCGCGCTTGTTGGTAGTGGGGGGCATATAGACGCCGCCCTCCTGCTTTTCCAAATACATCCGGGTAGCCTGGGCAGCCATGGAATAGACCTTCTCGCCGTTCGGCTCAATGAACAGGATCCCGTGACGGAGAATGCCGTCGTCATCGTTCATGGCATTGATATGTCCCTGGGTGGTAACATTTTTCAGGGCTTCGTAGGGCTCCTCATAGCTCAGGATCCGATAATCATCCCAGACCATGGTGCCGGTCTCGTCCTCAAACCAACCCGTGGTAAATACCGCTGCCGTGGCCGTTACCACGCAGCCCAGTTCCTCGGCCGCATCCGCCAGGTGCTGATCCGCCTCCGGGTCCGTAGTGCCGGAATAAAGGGTATCGATGGCCACCACTGCCGGGCGGTTTTCCGGGTCTGCTGCAAGGGCTTCCAGGGCCTGAGCCATGATGTGGCGGTCCCAGGTGTTGTAAGGGCCCAGTTTCATGAGACTCGTCTCATCGATCCCGAAGAGAACCACTTCATTGTCCACGTACCGGGGTCTCTGGCACAACGTATCCTGCACCCACTGATCCGTCTCGTAAAGCACGCCGAGACGCACCAGCAGGGTAAATGCTGCCGCAATTGCAAGAGCATATAGAAGGATTCTGATATTTTTGTTCATTTCTCGTTCTCTCCTGCAATGAACTGCCATGAACCCGAACCCCCTCTTCTTAACCGGGAGCCTGAAGATTCACGGTGATGGGTTTTCTGGCCATTTCTCTGCCGCTCAGACTCTTGATCACCACATAAATGGTATATTCGTAATTATTTTCATAGAAAAGAATATTCATTTTTTGAGGCTCCAGTGTAAAAGCACCCTGTCCGCCGAGATCTGTTACATCAAGGAGCATGGAGTCCTCCGGATCCGGTTCCACAAAACTACGGGCATCTCCCAACTCAAGATAGATCACGGGATCCACTTCTTCCATATAGCTATAGGTGACTTCTACATCGATCCTCTGTTCAGAGAACCAGCTGTCCTGATCTGAAGTGCCGTCTGAAGGGGGCACATACAGATATCCCGTAGTGCTCGGCGATACGGTTAGTTCCAGAGGTTTTATAACATTTACAATACATTCTGCCGTAATGGGGCCGTTTGCGCCGGTCACAGTTGCATAGACCGTTGTCTCTCCTTCTCCCACTCCTGTGATGACTCCGTCTGATACGGTTACAACAGAAGGATCATCACTGTACCAGGTAATGGTTGCATCGGATGCGGCCTCAGGATCGATCTCAACTTCTAATGTATGCACACTCCCCTGATAGATCCGTAATTCATTTGCCATGTTGATGCTCTTCGGCAGGTCCTTCGGTACAACAGAAGGACTTGGTGACGGAGGCGTGGTAGGTACAGCAGTCGGCGCCTTGGAAGGTACTGCCGTCGGAAACTTGGTAGGTACAGCAGTCGGCGACTCGCCTGGTATTGATGTAGGAGATTTGGTAGGTACAGCAGTCGGGCTCTTAGTGGGAACCGGGGTGTTCACCGGGGTCGGGGAAGGTACCGGGGTAAATGAAGGTGCTGAAGTTGCAGAAGGTGCAGGGCCTGTGGTGATGGTCAGCCTCGGTACTGATGTAGGTTCCTTGGTAGGAACCGCAGTGGGACTGACTGCCGGTGTGGGCGGAAGTCCGGGTGTCGGAACTGCAGTAGGTGTGATCCCCGGAACGGGTGTGGGAGTCCCGGAAGGAGTTTCGTTTCCACCCGGCTCTTCATTACCGGCGGACGCTTCCGTTTCCTCGGGTTCAGAGGTCTCTTCGGTCTCCTCAGTTTCTCCTGTTTCCTCTGTTTCATCCGTCTCGGTTTCTTCGGGATCGGTGACATCGGAACCGGAGCTCTTTCCGGAACTTTCTTTTGTTTCGCTTTCCTGTTCCGTTCCGGTTTCCTCTTCGGTCCCCGTCCCGGTCTCAGACTCTTTCTGCTTCTGTGCTTCTTCTTTCTTTATCTGCTCGGCACGGTCTTCAATCTTCTCTTTCTCCCAGCCGGTGGCCTTGCAGACATCCTCCAGGAGTTCTTCATGCTCGATCAGATAATTGACGACTTCCTTGGGAAGTTCCTGTTCGTGTGCATCATGGAGTTCAAAGTCCACGCTGTTTCCGACCTCTTCATCATACAGGTATACATAGACCACCTGCCCGGCCGTAACATTCTTTTCCTTTGTTTCGCCGGTCTTTTTGTTGATACCTTCCACGTTTACGTTTCCGGTGGTCAGCAAAACGCCGTCCTGACCGTCCTTTTGGACAAAGACATAACCGGAGGTACCGCGGATCCCCACCATCATGGTGGAGGTGCGTATCTGAAAGCTCTCATCATCCTCCAGCTTCTTACTGACTTCAAAGAACAGAGCCCCGGCCGTCAGGTTTAACTCCAACATTTTCCCGTTCTTGATAAACTCTGCGGAGCTGTTCTCCTGCAGGGTCACTGCTTTGGAGTCATCCAGGGCAATGGAGGCCAGGCTGTCTTTTTCGGTGGTCAGCACATCCCCGCTGGACAGTTTCAGATTGTCCACAATGGTCTTGGTCTTTCCGCCGGAGGTCAGTGTGACCACTCCCTCGATCCGGAGAAGACGCATGGAGGTGGCACGGATCCGGTCTTTTCCGAAGAATACTGCGATCACCACAACTGCCGCCACCAGAACAAGGGCAATGCAGCCTGCTATGATCCGAGATTTCTTTCTTTCCATTGTCCGCTCCTTTCTCGAGTTTTCTTTGATCCAAAATTGTCTGTAATGGTCCCGGTCTTACCGTACTACTTCCACTTCCACCATGATCGTCCGGTTGGCCGCTTCTTCTTCCTCGTTGGTTCTGAGGGAAACGACTCCCGAGTAGGTTCCGGCAATGGGGTATTGATCCGGATTCAGCGTAAAGGTCAGAGTGGCAATATATACATCCTTTTCCTCATTGTAGGTTAACGGGGTTGCTTCACTGACCAACAGGAAATCTTCTGCGCCGAAGCCGTCGGACATCCATTCAAAATAAATGGTCGGATCAATGTCATCTCTCATATTGGCCACGGTAACCGTCAATTCTCCGGGGGTGAAATAGGATGCGTCTTCATTTGTCTCGACCACAACCATATCCGGTGAGCAGGACATGCTCATCCGTACGATCACGTTGGCGTTGGCGGAGGCTGAAATAGGTCCGTCCTCGCTCATGACGGTTGCAGTGATGGTAGTGGATCCCATGCTGACGCCCGTAACAACACCGTTTTCCACGGTTGCAACGGAAGGATCGTCAGAGGTCCAGGTGATCTCGATATCCGGGTCATTGGGTTCTACCGTATAGGCGATCTCATAGGTAGCTCCCCTGCCTAACATGAATACCTCCTCCTGGAAGGAAATGGAGGTTGCATAGACGGAAGGAGTCTTTGTAGGCACCGGTGTGGGCGCCTTGGTAGGCACGGGCGTAGGTGCCTTGGTAGGTACCGGTGTGGGTGCTTTGGTAGGCGCAGCCGTGGGTGCCTTGGTGGGCGCAGCCGTAGGTGCCTTAGTGGGCGCTGCTGTGGGTGCCTTAGTGGGCGCTGCTGTGGGTGCCTTGGTAGGCGCTGCGGTAGGTGTCTTGGTAGGTTCCTTCGTAGGTTCTGTCGTCGGAATGCTTGTGGGACTTGGAACCGGTGTAGGGACTGCGGTAGGCGCCTCCGTAGGGATCTTGGTGGGTACCGGTGTGGGTACGGGAGTAGGAGTTTCCGTAGGCACCGCTGTAGGGGTAGGTGTAGGATCCGGGATGGGAGCCGGCGCCGGCGGTACAGGCGTAGGGGTAGGGGCCGGAGGAGGGGTGGGAGTTTCGGTCTCTTCCGGTTCCTCTGACTCGGATTCCTCCGTCTCAGGCTCTTCGCTCTCCGTCTCTTCCGTTTCCGGTTCTTCCGACTCGGATTCGGTTACTTCCTCTTCTGTCTCGGTTTCTCCGGGCTCGGTGGTATTCTCACCGGTGTTCTTTCCGGAGCCCCCTTCTTTGGTTTCGGCTTCCGTAGCGGTCTCCTCATCGGTTCCCCCTTCGGTTTCAGCCTCGTTCTTCTTCTCGGCTTCTTCTTTCTTGATCTGCTCGGCCCGGTCTTCGATCTTCTCTTTCTCCCAGCCGGTAGCCTTGCAGACATCTTCCATGAGTTCCTGATGCTCCACCAGATACTCTACGACTTCTTTGGGAAGTTCCTGCTCGGTTGCATCATGAAGCTCAAAATCCACACTGTTTCCGACCTCTTCATCGTACAGGTATACATAAACCATCTGTCCGGCCGTAACGTTCTTTTCCTTGGTCTCTCCGGTCTTCTTGTTGATACCTTCCACGTCTACGTTTCCGGTGGTCAGAAGCACACCGTCCTGGCCGTCCTTCTGCACAAACACATAGCCGGAGGTTCCCCGGATCCCCACCAGCATGGTGGAAGTACGGATCTCAAAGGATTCATCATCCTCCAGTTTTTTGCTGACTTCAAAGAACAGAGAGCCGGCCGTCAGGTTCAGTTCCAGCTTCTTGCCGTTCTTCTTAAATTCCGCTGAGCTGTTCTCCTGCAGGGTCACTGCCTTGGAATCATCCAGGGCAATGGAGGCCAGACTGTCCTTTTCAGTGGACAGCACATCCCCGCTGGCCAGTTTCAGATTGTCCACTATGGTCTTGGTCTTTCCTCCGGACTGAAGCGTTACCACGCCTTCGATCCTCAGAAGCCGCATGGAGGTGGCGCTGAGCTTGTCTTTTCCGAATATCAGGAAAATGGCAACAGCCGCGATGAATAATACCGCGGCTACGCTCCCCCCTATGATCCCTATCTTCTTTTTTCCCATATTGATCTCCTTATGGTTGCGGATCCCGCCGAGTTCATATCTCGATCACCATACCTGCCCGGGCAAATGCAGCACGGCTGTCACTCAGTTCCTGTTCCATCTCGGCCAGCTTCCGGTCGTTATGACGCGGATCGTGATGCACAAACAGCATGCTCTTTGCGCCGCTCTCCCGAAGCACCGTAAGTCCCTGCTCCACGGTAGAGTGGCCGAAGCCCTTCATCCGTGCATATTCCTCCTCGGTGTACTGGGCATCGTAGAGGATCAGATCCGTATCCCGGGAAAATGCGATCAGCTCCCTCTGCTTCTCTGCGGTATGCTCGTAGTCCGTTGCATAGACCAGAGAATGGCCGTCTGCCGACAGCCGGTAGATGGTGGAGCCGCCGGGATGATTGGACTCGATCCCCGTCACGGATATAGCCCCGATGTTCATGGGAAGCTTCAGATCGTGAATAACCAGTCTGGCCTGATATTCATCCGGACCCACGGGCCAGAGCGGCGGTGACATAAGGCGTTCCAGCTGCTCTCTGACAGACATCCCGCCTCTTGCCTCGCAGTACAGGTCAATGCGCCGGTCGGACAACATGATGGGTGACAGGGGGAGCCCTAAGATGTGATCGATATGCGTGTGCGAAAGCAGGATCGAAACCTGCTCGCTTCCGGTATCCGGTGCCACCAGGATCCCGCTCCCTGCGTCCAAAAAGATCGCCTGTCCGTCTGCTTCCACCAGAATACAGGCTGTAGCCCCTCCATAGATCAGATGGTCCGCTCCGTCAGTCGGAATGGACCCGCGTACCCCCAAAACGGTTATCTTCATAGTATTTTGCCTCGAATCAAATGATTTTCTTCTACAGCATTGCCGGCCTTCCCGCCGGCTGTGACCACGCGATGTATCAATCACGTAAATCCTCAGATGTGATCATGTCACGCATAGATCACGCGATTGCGGCCGCTTTCCTTGGCCTGATACAGTCTGGCGTCTGCCACACTGACATTTTCCTCAATGGATTTAGAGGGATCAAAGACCGTACAGCCGAAGCTCATGGTCAGGTTGATGATATTGCCCTCCGCTTCGCAGGGAGATTCCTCCAGCATCTTGCGGACCCGCTCTGCCATGGCGGCACAGGCGGTGATATCCGCATCCGGAAGCAGCATGATGAATTCCTCACCGCCCCAACGGTAAATGCCGTCGCCGGAACGGGTGAAGCTCTCCAGAAGGTCCGCCGTAAAGGCCAGCACCACGTCACCGGCATTGTGGCCGTAGGTGTCATTGACCCTCTTGAACTTGTCGATATCGCAGATGAAGAGACCTAAGGACCGGCCCTCCCGGATGATAGCATCATACTCTCTGGAAAAATCGCTGTAAAAGCCCATGCGGTTCTTTAAACCCGTGAGCTTATCATGGAGGGATGCCTGCTGGAAGGACTCGGACTCCAGGGCTATACCGCATACCAGAGCCGCCAGGGACAATGCTCTCACGTCCCTCTCCTCCTCAAACTCGCCGTCCAGTTTATTGATGATCTGGAACGCACCAATATATTCGCCGTTGACATTGGTCACGGGCATGACCAGCACGGACTTGGTCACATAGCCCGTCTGCTTGTCGACGGAGATGTTGAAGTCCGGATCATGGTAGGGATCATTGGTCACCAGGACACATTTTTCCCTGAGGGCCTTGCCCACAAGGCCCGAATTGTCCGGGATCTCGATCTTGGCTGTTCCCGTTGCCGACACGGTCCAAAGCTTGTGATGGCGCTTATCCCATTTCCAGAAGCTGGCCCGGTCCGCTCCGACTAATGCCTTTCCCAGCTCCGTCAGATAAGAAAAGACCTTCGAATGGTCTCTGGCCGAGCCCTGAGACATTTCTGTATAAAGTTTGTCACAGATATCATAGATCTCCGTTAAGATCTGTCTGCTGTTATCCTGTTCCTGCATATGGAATCCTCCCCCTGGAAAATATATCGTCGATCACGGAGAATGTGTTAAAAAATCACACTTTCTCCCCAATTTATATGATAATTCCATTTGCTTAAAAAATCAACCGCTCCGCCCTTGCATTTGTGCAAGAATGTGTTTTTGGGGACGGTTCTAAAAAACACATTTTTAAACGCAACACAGATCCTTCCATTTTTTGCTCGGAACGCAAAAAATGAAAGGATCTGTGTTTGGTATTGAAAGATGTGATGACAAAAGAACCGTTTCGTTGCAGGTCTTCGACCTGCAACCAGGTCATCTCAGCGATCCAGATACTCTTTCAACATCTCGGAAACGTAATCAGAATGATGGCTCTCGTAGGTTTTCACTTGATAAGTGGTGACATTGTGGGCGTCCAGGCGTTCCGTCAGGTGTGTTATGCCTTCCAGGGTGGAGTCGTTATCGCCGTAGAAGTCTTTGTAATCTTCATCCTCCAGGGTTCCGGCGGTGATGAGCAGGTTCCGGTCGTAGGAGGAATTTCTTTCGAAGTATCCGTATTCGTCCGCATATGCTTCGTAGCCCGGCACCTCCGTCAGGTAAGGAGTCCAGAAGGTGGGGCTTCCGATGATGTAATTCTTGAAGGGACGGTTCTCGTAAAGGTCGTAGTTAAATGCCGCATAATGGGTAAAGACTCCGCCCTGGGAATGGCCGAAGAGGGTGGAATTCTCCGGATCGATCCGGTAATTCTCCGAAAGGTAGGGCATCAGATCATCCGTGATGAAATCCAGAAACTCCTTTTTGTGATCGCAGAAAACATTTGCCCTGACAGTGTTATCCCAGCCGTCCGTATCATATCCGAAGCCGATGGTCACCAGGATCTGCGGCTCAGCCCGGCCCTCCTCCATCTCCCGGTACAGCGTGCAGACATCGTCAAACCGCCATACGGCGTCCGTCATCACCAGAGCCGGATAAATGTCTTTCGCACCGGAAACCTTCGTTGATCCGCCCTTCAATCTGAATTTATTTGAGAAATGTTGTCCCGATCCGGTTTTCTGTTCAGAGTCATTATCCGATCCTTCTTCAGACTCTGCTCCGTATAACGGCGGAACCGTCACATGGACCACAAAATCCAGATCCAGTTCCTCATCATGAAAATGGTATTCACTGATATTTTCCCGGATCTCTTCCACCTTCTCCTCATCAAACTCCCAATACATGCCGGGTTCCTCTTCCGATCCTGCGGAGCCTCCCTGATAATAAACCTCCAGGTATTCGTCCAGAAAGGCCTGATCGCAGGTCTCTGCCTCTTCTGCCATAACGGCTTCATAAAGCTCCAGGATATGATCATACTCCTGATTTGCCGGAACCGCCTGATAACCGTTGCCGATCATCTCATCATAGGCCTTTCGAAGCTGCGCCTTAAAGTCCTCGTAGTTCTCAAAATCCAGTTTCTGTTCCCTTTGTTCACCGGTTGAGATGTCCGTCATAATGAGGCACACGACAGTTCCCTTTCCGCCGTCATAATCCTTCGGCGGAAGGGCATTGAACACCGGATCCCCGTGAACTATGGCTCCGTACTTCTCGCCCAGCATGATCTTCTCCTTCAGATCGGAATAATCCTTCTTCGGCTCCTCCTGTTTCATGTAGGCTTCCCAGGGCTTCTCCAAGATCTCCAGCTCTGTTTTCCGGACTGCAGAACGCTCCGCCTCACTCATTCCGGTTTTCAGTCCCTCCGGTGCCTTCCGGCCGCAGCCGGCTCCTACGGAGAGTATCAGTGTTCCAAGGGAAATGATCCCCAATAATCTTTTTGTTTTCTTTCTGAACATAATTCAGCACTCCTTTCCTTTGATGATCCTAGGATAACAAAGGAACAAGGAGTGCCGATGGACTCTGTATGGATTTTATGTGGAGTTGAAAATTTCCTCAGGAAACCGATGTTCCCTCATGAAAAGTTAGCTCTCCTCAGGAAACCACAGGAAAATGAATTCGCGCCGCAACATCATTTCCCTCATTTTTCAGTTCACAGCTTCCGGACTGCTTGGTGACGATGAGTTTTGCAATATACAGTCCCAGGCCGCTGCCGCCTTTGTTCCGGCTCCGGGAAGCATCGCTCCGGAAAAACGGTTCGAACAGATGAGGCAGATCCTCCTCATCAATATGTGCATCCCGGTTTCGGATCTCGCAGAGCACCTGATCATTTTCCTGCCGGACTCTGACCGTGATCACAGAGCCCTCCTTTGAGTAAAGGACTGCATTTCCGAGAAAGGAACCTATGGCCATGGCTGTCAGCTCTTTGTTGCCCATGATGAAGGCCGATTCCGGAAGCTCCGTTTCCACGGTGATCTCCCGAACTGCCAGCAGTTCCTCCATTTCCCCCAGTTTCTGTGTGATCAGACCGCAGAAATCCGTTTTCTCCAGGGCAATCTCCTCAGAATACTGCATCTTCGAAGCCGTCAGGATCTCGCTGATGAGGCTTTCCATGCGCTTTACGGTGCGAAGGGATCTTGAGAGATATTCATCATGATCGTTGTAGGGTTCCACGCCCTCCAGCATTCCCCGAAGGTTCCCCTCCAGAATGGTCACCGGAGTCTTTAACTCATGGGAGGATGCGGCAAAGAAGACCTCCTTCTGCTGCTCCATCTCCTGAACCCGGCGGACCTCCTCCTTTAGCTCCCGGATCTTCTGATCCAGGGTATCCGACATCCGGTTTAAGTCCCGGGCCAGATCTCCCAGCTCATCCCGGCGGTTCTCCGGACATTTTTCCTTAAAATCCAGCTCCGCCATGTTTTTGGAGATCTTACTGAGACGCTTCACCGGTGTGGCAAAAAGCCGGGTGCAGATGGCCGATGTGATGAGGGACAGGACCAGGATCACCACCACCATGGTGGGCAGGCTTTTTCGAATAGAGGAATCCATGGTATTGATCCGGGTCCCGTAATCGAAATAGGCAAGACAGTATTCCTCATCTTCTCCCGCAAAGGAAAAGCCGGAAAGCCCGTAGCCCGTGGGCTCCACGCTGTCCATGGCCTGTCTCACCTCGTAGACAGACTTCAGTGTCTTTTCCCCGATGGACTGCTCCAGATAAGCCGGATTTAAGGTGGAAAATCCCGGATCCGAGGACGGATCCTGATAAATGGCCAGATCCATGCCCGTCCGTTCAATGAAGGCATCGATCTTCCGGATCCCCTCCGCCCGGGGCGTTTCCCCCAGTTCAATGACCAGATCCGACACCTCGCCTCTGGCCGAATGGGTGGGGGTTTTCAGAAACAGCACCGTACAGATCAAAGCCCCCGACAGAGCCTGGAGCAAAAATGAAATGATAAAGATCTTTATTGACAGGCTACTCAGTATCTTTCTTAGCAATTCTGTACCCTCTTCCCCTGATGGTCTCGATATAGTCCCCGCCCAGCTTGTGACGGAGATTCTTGATATGACTGTCCACGATCCGCTCATCCACCAGAGAATCGTAATCCCACAAAAGGTCCAGGAGCATTTCCCTGGTATAAATGCGGCCCGGGTTCTTTGCCAGGGTCACCAGCAGATCGAACTCCCGCACGGTCAGGCTCACCTGCCGCTCTCCCACCGTTACCTCCATGGTCTCCTTGTTGATGAGGAGATCTCCGGCCCGAAACTCTGCCGTCTCCGCCTTCGTTGTACTCCGGTCCCGGCGCCTCAAAAGAGCGCTCACCTTCCGAAGAAAGATCGGCATGGAAAATGGTTTCGTCACGTAATCATCTGCCATCTTGTCAAACCCCTTGAGCTGGGTCTGCTCATCCGCCAGGGCCGACAGGAACACCACCGGTGTATCGGATCGTTTCTTGATGAACTCACACACCCCGAAGCCGTCAATGCCCGGGATCATGATATCCACCACCGCCAGATCCACCTGATGCTCCGTAAACAGGGAGATGGCCTCCACCCCGTCCGCAGCCTTCAGGACCTCATACCCTTCGTGGATCAGATAGTTTCCCAGGAGATCCCGGAGATCCTGTTCATCTTCAACGATCAATATCTTTTTCATGATGATTTCACTTTCTCTCAATTGGGTGACAAAAGAACCGTCCCGTTGCAGGTCGAAGGCCTGCAACCAAGTCATCTCTGCCATCCTATCACGCTTTTATGGAGTGAATATGGAGAACCTTCACTTTTTTTCTGCAAGGGCGTTTTCGATCATCTTCTTTTTCCGGCTCTTCGAAATGCTGAGAGAGATCACGAAAAAGACTGCCAGCACCGCTGCAAGACCCAGGCTTAAGAAGGTCGTAACCTTGCCGCTGTTTGCCTTGGACACAGGAAAATCAATGCTTCTCGCGGGCTCTGTATGCTGTCCTTCCGCCTCGCCCTTTGCAAACACGGGAACCAGCTTGATATTTCCCTTGGTTTCATCTGCGTTCAGATGATAAATGTTATCGGAACAGGAGGGATCATTGTTCCAGCATACAAAATGCCAGCCCTCCGCAGGCACTGCCTCCACCTCAAGGGGCAGCCCCTTCATATAGGTTCCGGTGAACTTTCCGCCCTTTAAGGCCGGGGTATACACCGCCAGATCCTCAATACTGTTCACCCGAAGTCTGGCCAGACCTTCCACGTCCATGTTTACGGTCACATGATATTCCTTCTTGTAGGAGGTATTGTCCCCCAACTGTTCAATGGCATAGCCGGGTCTCACATTCAGGAACTTCTTCACCGCACTTACGGCCTGATCCAGGGGCGCACGGTTATATTTCTGACGATATTTATCAAAATAGGGCCTGTACAGTGCCGCCATCTCATCCAGGCGGGCACCGGTCACCTCCGGATCCATCTTCGTGTTGCAGTAATCCAGATAATAGGTGCAGAACATAGCCTCAAAGTCCTGATTTTGCATGAGCTTTCGAAACAGCAGTGTGGACTCATCCTGATTGGGCAGCTGCGTACTTCCCGCCATCAGACATTTTTCCAGATAGTCCTCATCGGCCGGATGATTTCCGTAGATATCCAGACTGAACTCGGTATCATAGAGCAGATAGCGCATCCGCCCGTCAAGATAGCCCTCCCGGGGCTCGCCCTTGTAGCGCCACAGCCGCTGATTGTTCCCCGGCCAGTCGCAGTTTCCGATGAGGATCTCAAAGGCATAATACCTGGCCGCCTGATCCAGATCCATCATGGACTCCACCTTTGCGTAGGACTCGGGCTTTGAAAGATCTTCATTGTTCACGATCTCCCAGAATTCCTCATAAAACTCAGCGTCGCTCTCCTCTCCTTCGGAAACCTCCAGCACCTGTTTGGGTCCGTCATAGGAAAATGTATAGATCACCACATCATTCTTCGAACAGAGATAATGGGACGCCAGATAGTAGCGGTCCATACGCTCCCGGATGTTCAGGAGCCCGTAGTACTCTCCGTTGAT
Source organism: Lachnospiraceae bacterium (assembly GCA_017614345.1). Taxonomy (GTDB): domain Bacteria; phylum Bacillota; class Clostridia; order Lachnospirales; family Lachnospiraceae; genus JAGACB01. The sequence continues at coordinate 1,116 of JAGACB010000107.1, read as the reverse complement.
GTAGACCTCGGTGGGACAATACCCCTGAACAGGGATATCCGTATCCGTCATCAGGGACTGCAGCATGGCATCCCTGAAAAGCAGGCAGTTCCAGCCTGTGGCTTCATTTCCCCCGTTCCGGACAATGAGTCTCTTAAACCTCTCGATCTCGTTACCGTTCACGTCCTTTGCGGGAACAAAGCTGTCTTCAAAGAAGGGATATTCAAACCATTTTTCATCATCATATTCCTCACGGGCATAGAGCCGGAGAGATGCCAGGTCAAACTTCCGGCTGGCTCCTCCGTGCAGACGGATGCCGATCCGCTGAGACAGCTCCGCCTCCGGATCCGCTCCCCGGTTCAGATCCGCAATGGAGGGAAAGAGTTCGAAGGATGCAGGCCGCTCCCACTCTCTTCCCCGTCCGTCCGGATTCATGAAGAGCCCGGTCTCGGAATCCTCCAGATTAAAAGGATCCGTGACAATGGACACCACCTGAAGCAGCTTGTCCGTGTTCTTTCTGTAACCGGAGATGTAGGACGCCGTTACGATCCGCGACTTCTTTCCGGACTTGCTGATCATGATGGCCCGAACAATGGTGATCTTAAACTCGGAGCTTGCCTTCACCTTCAGTGGTCCCTGATAAACCTCACTCTTTCTCCCGGGATCCTCCCCTCCCACCTGATAATAGATGGTAATGGGGTCATCCTTCGACTCCTTAAATCCTTCGGGCTTCGAGATCACCAGCTCAAAATCCTTGTCAAAATAGCACGCCGGCACAGAAAACACCGGATCCGGGAAATCATAGAACTCGGTAGCAACGAATTCCTCCGGATCTTCCGCAGTACTTTCTGCTTCGCTGTAGGTTTCTTCTTCGGTGTCTTCTTCACTAACATATACTTCAGAGGCTTCTTTTGCAGTAGTTTCTTCAACAATAGTTTCTTCAACAGAGGTTTTCTCCGGAGCAGCAGTTTCTTCGACAGAGGTTTCCTCCGGAGCAACAGTTTCTTCAACAGAGGTCTCCTCCGGAGCAGCATATACTTCCAAAGTCTTCGTAGGAAGACCGGTTGCAGTCAGAGCAAGAAGCAAAGAAGCCGCCAGAATCTTTGAGGAAGCTTTATGTAATGCTTTTCCGGACTT
>JAGACB010000106.1 GCA_017614345.1 Lachnospiraceae bacterium | reverse complement strand
GAAAAGTCGTGCATCAGTCTTCCGAGAGCGGTCGATGAATCCTTGTTTGATCCATTGACATAGATGATGTGGGAGCCGTCCCGGAACGGTTTTCCGGTGGTGATGTTCTGACGCTCAATCGTGTAGATCGGTCTGTTATGGCCGATCACGTCATTTTCCGTGATAAAGATCACGTAGGTGTCAGGTAGCTTGTTGAAGTCATCTGCGGGTTTCAACAGATGCGCATCCAGCATGCTGGAGTGATATCTGGCGCGTTTGAAGTTAGCACCGCGATCATCGCGCTGGATTTCAACATCAAACTCCTCTCCTGAGTCGCTCTTGGCATGGATATCAAGCCAGATATCCCTCCCCTGCAGATTCTTTAAGAGAGTCTGGGTCTTTACGTTGATCACTTGAAAGTCGTCGCGCCCGAGAATGATCCGGACAACGAGCTGCACGCTTTCTATGTTATCGGCGAAGCATGCATTCATAAAGTCGTTATCGAATAATCGAAGGCTGAGAATCCTTTTTCGATTCTCCTCATGAAGATGTTCCTGTTCCTTCATGGAATGGGTTTCCTCCTGATAAATAATATTATACATCAAATGAACGGGGGAGGCAAGACAGACAAGATTCGGTGGTTCAGACATCTGGCTTTCTTTCCTTCTCCTCACAGGCTTCCCGGGATTTATTGCTGTGGCACTTTCAGTACGAGGTCATCATATCAGAGGGGTTTTTGGCGAGGCAGTAACATTTTGCTGTTTTTATGGGGGCGGCGTGAAAAGTTCACAGTTTTCTCGCACTGTTTGTGAAGTTTTGATACAAACTGTAAAGTCGGGAGCGTATCATGATGAGAAAAAACGGATAACTTTTCGGTGCCCACCTGATCTGCCCCTTCCAACCATATCCGCTTTCCATTTCCCCTGATCCATGTTACAATGATTTATCATGATCATAAGGAGGTCACCATGGACCGTAAACAAGTATTTTACTGCTTCAACGATATCTGCGACTGGGACAAGTGCGGGGAGGATGATCTGGTTGTAAAGCCGGTGATCGAGTATTTGTCAAAGCTGGAGGATGAGGAGATCTTTGCGTTTGATGATATCATGGCGGAGCTCCTGTATGAGCTGGATTCGCGTAAGCTCTTTGAACTAGCGAAGAAGTATGATAAGAATGTGTCGGATGATTCCTTCCTGTATTCACGGTGTGTGGGGATCATGAACGGAGAGGAGTACTTTAAGGCGGCTCTTCAGGGGAAGGTTGCGGATCTTTGGAAAATGGAGTTTGAAGCGGCTCTGTATGTGCCGAGTCAGGCGTGGGCATTAAAGCACGGGAAGGATCCGTCGGAGTATCCTCATGTGACGCCGTTATGCATTGAGACCGGCAGCAATGCCGAAAAATGGAAGGCTTAAGGATGACAGAGGAGCGATTATGGACAATATTTCTTTGAAAAGCAGAAACGGAGAGTTCTTCATTGTGTTTAATGACGAGTGGATCCTGATCAGTGAGGAGGAAGCTCGGAGCGTCATGGCAGATCACAGTCTGGTCTATGATATCATTGTGGCCCACCGGAGAAAGTTCAACTTCAGCACTGCCGAAGACAGGGCGGATGAAGGGAATCCGGTGGTTTAAACGATGACAGAGGTGGTGACAAAAAAACGTCCCCTTGTCACCATGTGGTTTAAAAAATCTCCCGAGGCCGGAAAAGCTTCGGGAGATTTTTTGTTTGTTATATTAATTTGGTTCCGCAGCTTCCGCAGAAGGAACCGCCCTTGTAGGGTGCGCCGCAGTTGGGGCAGAATTTGGGAGCCTGTACGGCGTCTGCAATTGCGTCGACAATGGCATTTTCCACGGTGTCGGCCTGAGCGGCGGCAGTGGCACTCGATTCGGCGATCATCTTTTGTGCGGCTTCAATGATCCTTTGCTGCTCTGCCATGGTTTCATCCATGGCCTTCTGGAAGCTCGCTTCTGCTGCAGCCAGCTCTTCCGGAGTCATGGTGGCAACGGCGGCAGCTGCCATGCGTTCGGCTTCTTCTATTCTTTTGGCTATCTCTTCAGGAGTCATGGCTGCAGCTTCTTTCAGCTTGCCGATACGGTTGATGTGCTCCATGGAGTCCGCGTCGGGACCGAAGGAAGTCAGCTTTACGCCGTAGCAGGTGAATTCACGTGACTGAAGGACACTCCCGATCTGCATTTCAAGATTACTCTGCTGATCGCATACTGCCTGATAGGTGACGCTTGGGTCACTGAATGCATTGGTAACGAATTCGCTGATGGTGGCGCTGATGGTGGTACTTGCCCGGCTGATGACACGGGCTTCATCAGTCTCGTTGGGATCTGCCACATCTGCTTCTCCTTCTGCGACCAGGTAAAGGGATCCGAATTCCGGATCGAAAACGGGGAGTGTTTCCTTAAAAGTTACAATTGCCATGTTGGTTCCTTCCTTCCTTTCTTTTTGTAGTGTGTTTTTTTCTTTTGAGGTTTTTCTGACTGTTTTTTATTATACAGTTTTTTTGAATATTTTACAATGAGGAAGCAGATGTTTTTTAGTCCTTGACAAAATCGACACGCGTGTCTAAAATTAAAATCGACACGAGTGTCGAAAAGGAGATGCTTTTATGGCAGAAAAGAGTGAGCGGACCAGAGAGTACATTCTGGATCAGGCATATAAGGTATTTGCACAAAAGGGCTACAAGCAGGTGACCATGAAGGATATCTGTGAGGCGGCGGGCTTAAGCAGAGGCGGGCTGTACAGCCATTTTCCCGGGACTAAGGAGATCTTTGAGGCAGTGCTTGCCCGGATCACCGGCGTGGAGGAAAATGATTTTGCCCGGGAGATCCGAAACGGAACCCCGGCAGCAGTGATCCTTGAGGGTGCCCTGGAAGCCATGGAGCGGGAGATGGATCATCCCGAGGAGTCCCTTGGCATGGCGCTCTACGAATATGCCGAGGCGGTGGATCCGGCGGTGCTTGAGAGCCTGAACCGAAAGGCAGAGGAGCGGTGGTCGGCGCTGATCAGCTACGGCATTAAGACCGGCGAGTTTCGGAAAGTGGATGTGGAGGAGCTGGTAAATGTGATCCTGTATTCCTATCAGGGAATACGGATGTGGAGCAGTATCATTTCCCTGAAACGGGAGGTTCCCCGGTCGGTGATCCGGCATATCAGGAGAGAACTGGTGGGGGATGAGACAAGCAATGCGAGAACAGACGGAGGTAAATGAACATGATCAAACTTGTGAGACCCACGCTTGAACATCAGGCGGAGGCACTCTCCTTCAAACAGGAATTTCTGGAAAATGGAGAGACCACCATCAACGGAAGTGAACTCCTGGATCACATGGATTCCTATGAGGAGTGGCTGAAGTCTGTGACGGATAATACTGACCCGGAGACGGTGAATCCGTCCTGGGTGGTGACGGATACATTTTTCGCGGTGGATGAGGACGGACGGATCGTCGGGATCATTGACCTGAGGCACGAACTGAACGACTTTCTGAAGGATTTCGGGAACTGCGGTTACAGTGTGCGGCCGTCAGAGCGGCGGAAGGGGTATGCCACGGAGATGCTGAGGCTTCTTATTAAGCATGCCGGCGAGATCGGGATGGAGCGGCTGCAGCTTTCCGTGGAGCGGACCAATGCGCCTTCTGTCAGGACCATAGTGAAGAACGGCGGGAAGTACGAACGAAGCTTTGTGTTTGAAGGCGAAGAGGCGGATGTGTATCTGATTTTATGATGAGAATACCGGAAAATATCTTCCGGAATAAGGAAAAGGTGTGCTTCCTGTTTCGGTGCTTTTGTGATACAATGAAATTTGTAGCTGATCCGATCATGAGGGTGATGCGGTCGTGATGACGTGGAAGCTTTTGGTGGTCCGGTGATGATGAGGATCTTTGGGTTAAGGGGGATTATCGTGATCGTTTCATTTGACCTGGATGATACATTGTATGTGTCTCCGGAGAACTTTAAAACAGAAGAGGCGCTGAAATTTCCCTGGAACCGGATCTACAAGGAGCGGCTCAGGCTCGGGACGGTGGATCTGTTCAGGCGGCTGCAGGCGGAGGGGATCGAGACCTGGATCTATACCACGTCCTTTCGGTCGGAGAAATATATCCGCAGGCTGTTTCGACATTACGGGATCAAGGTGGGTCAGGTGGTGAACGGCAGTCGACACGCAAAAGAGGTTCAGGGAGACAAGGTAGAACCCATGCCCTCGAAGATGCCCGGCCGTTACCGGATCGATCTGCACATTGATGACGATGTCAGTGTGTATCAGAACGGCACCATGTACGGCTTCAAGGTGTTTCTTGTGGGCCCGCCGGACGACGAATGGGCCGACAAGATCTTCAACGAAGCCATGAGGATCAAGAGTTTAAAAAGGTGAGGATGGTGACAATGAACCGTCCCCCTGTCACTAAAGAAGGAAATCATTATGGTAGTATTGTTTGAGTTTTTGGGGAATGAGCCCCTGGAAAATGTGGTCACCTGCATGAATTTTGCAGTGGACAAGGTTGTGTATTTCGGTTATCTGGAGACCATCCTGGCGAAGAAGGAGACCACGGATCGTTTCTTAAAGGAGGTCTGCGGTGTGGAGCAGACGGTGTTTTGGCCGTTGTCCCACACGGATCTTCAGTCGGTATTAAACACCATGCGCAAGGAAATTGACCAGGAGGTGGAGCGGGGAGAGAAGATCTTCTTCGACATCACCGGCGGTGAGAGCCTGCTGCTGGTTGCCTTCGGTATGCTTTCGAAAGAATACCGGGCGCCCATGCACATGTACGACATCCGGAGCGGAAATCTCATCGAGTTAGTTGGAGATGAGGATGTGAACATCAGTCAGGTGGTTCCCGCCAGGGAGATCAAGCTGACCCTGGATATGTTCATTGAGCTTCAGGGCGGAAAGATCAACTATTATCTCCAGAAGGAGATCAAGGAGTCCCAGTCTGATAAGACCAGGGAAATGATCGAGAAGATCTGGGCCATTGTGTGCGAATTCCCTTCCTATTGGACACTGTACTCCCATTTCCTGAACAATTCCATGGATCGGACGGATCTTCGGTTCAGCCAGAAGATCGAAATGATCAATATGCGGGTCATGGTGACCCCAAATATTCTGAAGGATCCGGAGACTATTTATCAGATCACGGAGGCCTTACATGAGGCGGGGCTGGTGAAGGACATTGTCCATGACGATGAAACCTTCGGCTTCAGTTTTGTGAACGAAGCGGTCATGGATATTGTGCTGGAGGCCGGTTCCGTTGTGGAGATGCTGACGTATCAGTGGGAGTCGGAGCGGAGCGACGAGTGTAAGATCGGCGTTCACCTTGACTGGGATGGTGTGATCCACGAACAGAACGAGCAGGACGTGTACAATGAGATCGATGTTCTGTCCCTGACCGGATACATTCCTACCTTTATTTCCTGTAAGATGGGCAAGAATAACCCGAAACAGGTGCTGTACGCATTGTACGAGCTTGATACCGTGGCCGGCCGCTTCGGCGGCAAGTACGCCCGGAAGGTCCTTGTGGTCATCCGGGAACTGGATCCTCTTTACGCTGAACGGGCTGAGGAAATGGGCATCGAGATCATGGTCTGTGATCCGGAGGCAGGAGCTCCGAATTGAAAATGGAAAAGAAAACAGTCTCAAAGAAACAAAAAGTGCTGATCGCGGTGCTTCTTGGAATATGGCTCATCGGGACCATGGGGATCCTTGCGGGAGATGCGCTGATCATGGATTTCTCCCATACGAAGATGGATTTCGATTCGATGGTCAAATATCAGTGTAATAAATATTGGTACAGATATGATAAAGGCTTCGCCCCGGATACTTCTGAGTTTACAGAAAGTAATAAGGAATGGCCGTACACCATGTTTTTGGAGATGTTCCGCTCGGAAGAAAAGGATTTCGAGACACTGGATCTGGAGGCTCAGGAGCTTTATTCAGGGTCCTTTGAGGATTATCAAACACCTTCGAGATTTCTGTTTTCCGGCTTAGACCGCTATCAGGGAATCGTGATCACGGATAAGAACGGGAATGTGCTCAAGGGAGTGGACTCCATTTCGGTGGAGAGCGCGCCCTGTCGCAATATTGCTCTGGAAGAAGGAATATTGGCCTGCCGTGATCAGGGACTGGGAGTGGTGGATCCGAAACAGACCTTTACGGAGGATGAATGGGATCAGATCGCAAAACTTGTTGAAGAAGATCGGTATGTTACGGTCGTATCGGATCGTTATGTGGTGGAGCGGGAAAAGAGTAATGAGTATTCTCCGATGGTGTTCCGGCCGCTTTCCGTCACGGTCCTGAACAGCCGGGATGACAGCGTGCTCCTGGAACTGGATCTGAGCCGCAATCAGGGAGATGCGAAGGAAAGTGAGATCGGAACGGACCGGATCTATTTTCATGATCCGAAGGTTCATTTTACTGCCAGATCGGATTTTAAAAAGCAACAGGAAGAGGCTATGTACCGCTGGATCGATGAGGAACAGACAGGCGGTTCGTCCTCGATCCATCGCCGTCTCAGTTCTCTGGAACCGGTCTCAGAGATAGAATGGAATGAAAAATCCAATAAAGCCCGGGTGAAAAGCGGGGATGACGTGGAGTTTGAGTATCTGACAGAGGGAACCTTCGGTCCTGTACGTATCTGCCGGTCGGTATACAGAGGAAAGAATATCGATGTGTATTCTTACGGATATACCAACAGATCCGAGGCTTTCCGGCGCATTTTCCTGACTTTCTGGGGAATCTATACGCTGCTGATCCTGTTGACGGTCGGTATGGTCTGCCTCATCAGGAAACATAAGCAAAAGAAAGAATTAAGGAAAGAACAAAAGCCAGAACAAAAGACAGAACAAAAGGGAGAACCAAAGAAAAAACGGAAGATGCCTTTCCTGTATAAATGTATACTTGGCATTTGCGGTATCTTATGTGCAGGGATAGCAGGTTTGCTCATTACGCTGGGATGCATTTTCCTGTCAATCTACCGATTCTCACTGCCGGATCCGAAGGCTCCGAAGTCTGTTCCTCAGGGAAGCACAGTCGTTTGGATACGAACGGCGGAGTATGAGGAAACGACCATGGGACCCGTAAAACTGTATTATCTTACCGGAGAGTACGAGTACGATGAGTACGGAAGGTGTGTGAAAGAAATACACTATAGGGGTGAAGAGATCAGGGACAATGTGAGGGAGTATTATATTTATGAATACGATGACGCAGAGAAGTATGTTATTCAAAGGCGTGGTTACGGAGCCCTTGAAGAACATTGTGATCTTCATGGAAAAAAGTATAATGCTTCAGGTGAATTGATTTCCGATCTGGATTATAAGTACGATTATTTCGATCAGGATTATTATCCGGTGGATGAAGAGTTTATCGGTTTTAATCCGCTTACCGGGGAAAAGACCACTGTTCTTGAACTGGATTATGACGAAAACGGAAAAGTCTTATTGATCGAGGGGATTGTTTATGATGCCGATTCTCACACTGCCAGCCGAAAAAGACTGAGTCTGGCTTCGGATATCAAACTGTTCCTGCTTTATGACGGAGATTGGGAGAAAGCTCTGAAAGAGCATGACGATCTCTGCAGAGTGCGTGAAGAGTATGTGGATGATCCCGAAGCACACCTTATCAGCATTTACGAAGTAGATAAGGAAGGAAACAGAACACTTACCGGTCAGATCGAATATGATGAAGACGGCAGTCTAGTTGAGGAACCGACAGATCAAGATGACGATGACGGATGGAGACGCGGCGAGATCAAACACTATGTCTATACTCCCATGGTCCTGAAAAAGGAAGATGCAGCTTTCGGAGAACAGTTTTATTTTCCCGGAAACTGATTTTTGACGGAGTTAACGTCAGGGTTTTTGAGGTTACAGGGGGACGTTTTGTCCCCCTTGAAAAAAGAAAACGGATATGTTATAATCACAATTCGAGGTTTACAACCTATCCAAAAAAAGCACGATTTACGGAGGATTTTTAAGACATGAGCGTACAGGTAGAAAAGTTAGAGAAGAGCATGGCCAAGCTTACCATCACGGGTCCCGCTGCGGAATTTGATGCTGCAATTGATCAGGCATATAAGAAGGCAAGAGGCCGGATCAATTTCCCCGGATTCAGAAAGGGTAAGGCTCCCAGAAATGTTATCGAGAAGCTTTACGGCAAAGAGGTCTTCTATAACGATGCACTTAATGAGCTTCTT
>JAGACB010000105.1 GCA_017614345.1 Lachnospiraceae bacterium | reverse complement strand
GTGAGCGTCATTGACCGGATCTTAAGCGGTGAGGATGTGGGTACCCTGTTCTATGCAAATAAGAACGAGCACTTTGATCTGTATGAGTACCTTGTTTCCGAGTACGACAATTATTGATACGGCTGAATAGGCGGAGGGGAAAATGTCTGAAGAGAAAAAGATCCTTCGAAGAAAAATGATCTCCATCCGTGACAGCATTGATCCGGAGAAAAGAAAAACTGCGGATGGCAAGATCCGTAAGAGTTTTCTGGAATGCTTCAGGGAGCGCTTTCAACCGGAGACTGAAACAAAGGACTGCCTGATCCTGCTTTACGCATCCACCCGTTCCGAGGTGGATACCTTCGGAATATGGAAGGAACTGATGGGATCACAGATCCGTTTTGCTTTTCCGAAGGTTCTGGGAAAGCGCCATATGGAGTTTTTCATCACGGAGTCTCAGGCAGATCTGAAGGAAGCCTTTCAGGGCATTCTGGAGCCTGTCACAACAGAGGTTGTGACAGAGGAGATGATCCGGAACAGTTACTGTATCCTTGTAATGCCGGGAGTGGCCTTTGATGAAGCCGGAAACCGGATGGGCTACGGCGGAGGTTTTTACGACACTTATCTGGAACGGTTTGAAAAGGACATTGATCTGAAAGCTGCTCTGGCTTTTGAGGCTCAGATCTGCAAAGAAGGTCTGGTGACGGAGGAACACGACCGGAAGCCGGATCTCATCATCACTGAGAACAGAGTAATAGAAGTGGTTTAAACGTCAGTGATGAACATTCATCCCCTGGACATCAGGATGAAACAGGCTACGGAGCAGAGGATGGCAAGACCGCAGAGGGAAAAGAGCACTGCAATGGCTCCCTTTACGGGTTTCAGTTCCTTCTGAGGCTTTGTGGAAAAGAGCAGGATGAGTCCTAAGATCGCGATCACGATCAGCAGAAGAACCATGAGTGATAAGCTGATGATAAAAATGATCGAGATGGGGGTTAAGCCCGTAAACATAAGCGGATCCTCCTTTTTCGGACATCATACCATTTTTCCGGGTAAAAAACAATCTTTGCAATTAAAGGTACGCAGTGGTATAATCAAATCGGGTTTTTGATATGTTTACACCCTGCTTCAAATATGGTAAAATAGATTAATTCTATATATGGAGGTACTAAAAGTATGGCTAAGGATAATGATTCCAAAATTTCAACGATCTCTTCTACCCCTCACGGGAAGGTTGCCGTTGCCAATGAGGTGATCGCGATCATCGCGGGCCTTTCCGCAACCGAAGTGGAAGGTGTTCGTTCCATGGCCGGAAATATTACCAACGAACTCATCAGCCGCATCGGCATCAACAACCTGTCCAAGGGCGTTACCGTATCGGTTGAGAACAACACTGTGACCGTTAACATCGCCATTATCCTGGAATATGATTTCAGCATTCCGGAAGTCAGCGGCAAGGTGCAGGAGCGTGTAAAGAACACCATCGAGAGCATGACCGGCCTGAAGGTGAAGGAAGTCAATATCAAAGTCGAAGGCGTGGACGTACCGCAGTAATCCGGATCGGAAAGTGAGAAGCATGATGAACAGACATAAGATCAGAGAACAGGTATTTTCCCTCCTGTTCCAGTATCCGTTTTATCCCGAAGATCAGCTGAAGGAGCAGATCGCTCTGTCTTTGGATGAGGTGATGATCCGGGAGGACGATACGGAACGTTCCCTTTCCGATGAGGAGAAGGAGCTTCTTTCCCGCCGGGTGCTTGATATCGTCGAAAAGATCCCCGAGCTTGATGAGATCATCGGGAAGACCAGTGTGAACTGGTCGGTCAGCCGTATTGCGAAGGTGGATATGACCATTCTTCGTCTGGCGATCTATGAGATGAAGTATGACGATGATGTTCCTCAGAAGGTTGCCATCAACGAGGCTGTGGAGCTCGCAAAGAAGTTCGGCGAGGAGGATTCCTTCAAGTTCATCAACGGGATCCTGGCAAGATTTGTTGAAGGATGATGTGCATTGGCCTATCGTGTAAGTGAAGTCAACCGTTACTTAAAACGGTTGCTCGATGGAGATCCGATCCTCGATAATATCGAGATCATCGGAGAGATCTCGAATTTCAAGAGACATTCCAGCGGGGTTCTCTACTTTTCCCTGAAGGAAGAGGGAGCCCTGCTTAAGTGTGTGGTTTTTTCGGGAAATGCTTCCCGCCTGACCATTGATCCCGAGAACGGGATGGAAGTGGTCTGCCGGGGAAATATCTCTGTTTTTGAACGGGACGGTGTGTATCAGTACTACATCAGTTCCATGAGATTAAACGGAATGGGACCCTTCTACGAAGAGCTTCAGCGGCGTATGAACCGCTATGAAGAAATGGGGCTCTTTGCCGATGAGTACAAGAAACCCATCCCTGCCTACGGGCAGAAGATCGGTGTGGTCACCGCTCAGAACATGGATGCCATTAAGGATATCAAGGCTACGGTATTCGGAAAGAATCCCTATGCCAAGATCGTGGTGTATCCGTCCCTGGTTCAGGGACCGGGTGCGGCAGCTGAGATCGCGGAAGGCATCCGGACGCTTGACCGGATGGGGCTGGACGTGATCATCATAGGACGAGGCGGAGGCTCTGTGGAGGAGCTCTGGGCCTTCAGTGAGGATGAGGTGGTCATGGCAGTGTTCCATGCACAGACCCCCATCATTTCCGCAGTGGGACATACCGCCAGCTTTGCGGTGGCAAATTATGTGGCGGATTACTGGGCTACCACGCCCACCAAGGCAGGAGCCGTTGCAACCTTTGACTATGCAGAGCTCATGAGCCGTCTGGAGAACTACGAAAACCGGTTTGACAGTCTTATGGATCGTGCCGTCAAGGATGCACGCCCCGATGAACTGATCTCCAGGATGGACTCTCTGATGGAGCAGGCCATCCGAAGGAAGGTAAGACTGCTTTCCGAAAAACAGAAGGCGCTGCAGAATCATTCTCCCGAAATGATGGTGGCGGGAATGAGAAAACGCCTTTCCGAGCAAAATGCTTATATGGACCGCATTCTGGATCAGAAGCTTTCCTCATCCAGAAGGCGTCTTGCCGTAGCTGCGGCGAAGCTGGATGCAGGTTCGCCCTTAAAGCGTCTGGAGGACGGCTACGGATATCTGATGAACGATCAGGCAAAAAGGATCCGGAGTGTTTCGGATGTTTCCGAAGGTCAGGAAATGACGGTATATCTTCGGGACGGATCCTTAAAGACCTTAGTGACCGAAAGGAGAGAGAGTCATGGCTGAGAAGAAACAGAATAACACTCCGGATGCAGAAGGTTTTAAGCCCGAGGATCAGACTCTCGAAGAACTGCTTGCCGGTCTGGATGAGCTCATCGGGAAAATGGAATCCGAGGAATCCTTAGAAGAGATGTTCCGGATGTATCAGACCGGGATCGCCATGTCTGCAGCCTGCGACAGTAAGATCTCGAAAATCGAAAAAGAAGTGGAGATCATCCGCAATCGTCGTTATGCGGATGAATAAATATATATGACTGATCAGGAAGTTTTAGCAAAGAAAACAGCAGAGGCGGAGGAGATCGTAAAGCGCTTTCTTCCCAAGGAGGAAGGTCATGCCAAGACCCTTCTTTCCGCTTCGAATTACAGTATCACCGTAGGCGGTAAGCGTCTGCGTCCCATTATCATGCGGGAGACCTATGAGCTTCTGGGCGGAAACGGTCCGGAGATCGACTATTTCATGGCTGCCATGGAGATGATCCATTCTTCTTCCCTGGTGCATGATGATCTGCCCTGCATGGACAATGATGAATGGCGCAGAGGAAAGAGAACCACCTGGTATGTTTACGGAGAAGCCATGGCTACTCTGGCCGGGGACAATCTCTTTGTGCTGCCCTTTGAGACTGCGGCAGGTGCATTTTCCGTGACCAAGGATCCTGCCAGAGTCGGGGAAGCCATCCGTGTGCTGGCCCATAAGACCGGTCAGGAAGGCATGATCGGCGGGCAGAGCGTGGATGTGGAGCTGACGGACAGTGAAACGCCTCTCACCTTAGAGCAGATGGAGTTCATTTACCATCTGAAGACCGGTGCGCTTCTGGAGGGTTCCATGATGATCGGAGCCATTCTTGCGGGAGCAGATGAAGAAACGGTCCGTAAGACGGAACGGATCGCATCCTGCATCGGTATGGCCTTTCAGATCCGGGATGATATCCTGGACGTCATCTCGACCACCGACAAGCTCGGAAAGCCGGTGCTTTCCGACGAAAAAAATCACAAGACTACCTATGTCTCCGTTTACGGTCTGGAACGGGCCTCCGAAATGGTGGAGGAATATTCCGAAGAAGGGATCAGGCTTCTTGCCGAGATCGGCGGACAGGGCAGCTTTCTGGAATCATTGTTCCGTATGATGATCAGCAGAGAGAAGTGATTTTCGGACCCGTAAGGGGCCAAATAACGATCAAAGGCGGATAAACCCTCAATGATTCTGGAAAAGATTAATGAGATCAATGATATAAAACATATTCCTTCTTCCGAGTACGATGATCTGGCCAAAGAGATCCGTGCCTTTATTGTGGAGTCTGTCAGCCGTACCGGCGGGCATCTGGCTTCCAATTTGGGCTCCGTGGAGCTTACCATGGCTTTGCATCTCGCGTTCAATCTGCCGAAGGACAAGATCATCTGGGATGTGGGACATCAGTCCTATACCCACAAGATCCTGACCGGCCGGAAGGATCAGTTCGACACCATGCGTCAGTACGGCGGCATCAGCGGCTTCCCCAAACGTGCGGAGAGCCCCTGTGATGTCTTTGATACCGGCCATTCCAGCACCTCCATTTCAGCAGGTCTCGGAATGGTTTATGCCCGTGACTTGGCCGGTGACAATTATTCCGTTGTCTCGGTCATCGGAGACGGTTCCATGACCGGCGGAATGGTGTATGAAGCCATCAATAACGCCGGACGTCTGAAAAAGAACTTCATCATCGTCTTAAACGACAATGAGATGTCCATTTCGGAAAATGTCGGCGGTATCTCTCAGCATTTAAATTCCATCCGGATCGATTCCGGCTATAATCAGCTGAAAAAGGGCGTCAGCAAAGCTCTTTCCAGTATTCCCATTGCCGGAAGCGGCTTAAACAATACCGTTAAGCGTTCCAAGGACGGTATCAGACAGGTTCTGATCCAGGACCATCTGATCTTTGAAAACATGGGCATCCTTTGCATCGGTCCCGTGAACGGACACAATGTCAAGGATATGGTCCGTATTTTCAAGGAAGCCAAGCGCTATGAAGGAGCGGTCATTGTTCACGTAATGACCACCAAGGGCAAGGGCTATAAGCCTGCAGAGAACAATCCTGCAGCTTATCACGGTGTGGATCCCTTTGATATTGTCACCGGAAAGCCCATCAGGACCAAAACCGTCAGATCCTATACGGACACCTTCTCCAACGTGATCTGTTCCCTGGCGGATACCAATCCGAAGGTGGTTGCCATTACCGCAGCCATGAAGGACGGAACCGGCCTGAAGAAATTTGCGAAGCTCTATCCGTCAAGATTTTTTGACGTTGGTATTGCGGAGGAACATGCGGTAACCTTTGCGGCAGGACTTGCTGCCGGTGGAATGAAGCCTGTGGTGGCTGTTTACTCCTCCTTTATGCAGAGAGCTTATGACCAGATCGTCCACGACGTGGCTTTGCAGAAGCTCCCCGTGGTGCTTGCCGTGGACCGTGCAGGCATTGTAGGTGCCGACGGTGCGACTCATCAGGGTATCTTTGATATCGCTTACCTTTCCGGCATTCCGAACATGACTGTCATGGCGCCCAAAAACCGCTATGAGATGAAGAAGATGATGGAATTTGCCGTCAATGAATATGACGGACCCATTGCCATCCGCTATCCCAGAGGAGATGCCTTCGGCGGTATGAAGGAGATCCAGGAGCCCATTGAACTCGGAAAGTCCGAGCTCATCAGTGAGGGAGATCCGGATTCCAAGATCGCCATCCTGGCTCTCGGAACCATGGTCAAAACGGCCGTGGATGCAACTGCGGATCTGTCCGTGAAGCCCCGCATCATCAATATGCGTTTTGCAGCACCTCTTGATGAAGCCTGCATCCGTGAGGTTGCAGAGAAGTATGAGAACATCATCTGCATGGAGGAAGGCATCATCAGCGGCGGTTTCTGCGAACATGTGGAAAATGTCCTGACAGAGCTGGACTATAAAGGCACCATCCGTCACGTAGCCGTTCCCAAGAGATTCATTGAACACGGCTGTGCAGAGCTTCTGAAGAAAAAGATCGGCCTTGATGCGGACAGCGTCAGGGAACTGATCCTTTCGCTCTCAAAATAAGAAAAAAAACGATCCTTTCCCTGTCAGTAGAGGGATCAAAGAAATTGCAGGCAGCCATATGAGTAAACGATTGGACACGCTTATATATGAACAGGGGCTGGCCCCTTCCAGAGAAAAGGCAAAGGCTCTGATCACTGCGGGACTTGTCAGTGTGAACGGAGCCTGTGTTACCAAGCCTGCAGCCTCCTTTGAAGAAGATGCGGACATCCGGATCTCAGAGGAAAATGAAGTCCTTCGATATGTGAGCCGCGGCGGTCTGAAGCTGGAAAAAGCCCTGCAGTGCTTTACGCCAGACCTGACTGACTGCGTCTGTATGGATGTGGGAGCCTCCACCGGGGGCTTTACGGACTGTATGCTGCAAAACGGTGCAAGACTGGTATACAGCGTTGATTCCGGATCCGGACAGCTGGCACAAAAGCTGTTATCCGATCCTCGGGTAGTGAATCTGGAGCAGACCAATATCCGCTATCTGACCAAAGAACAGATCCCCGAAGAGGTTCGCTTTGTGTCGATAGATGTTTCCTTTATCTCCCTCACCCTGGTGCTTCCGGTGGTTTATGAAATGACTTCTTCGGATGCATCCGTTGCAGCCCTTATCAAGCCTCAGTTTGAAGCCGGAAAAGAGAAGGTGGGGAAGAAGGGCGTTGTCCGGGATCCGAAGATCCACAGAGAGGTACTTACCTCCGTGATCGGCTTTGCAAAAAGCGTGGGATTTTACGCGGAGGGACTGACATTTTCCCCCGTTAAGGGACCGGAGGGAAATATCGAATATCTGGTATATCTGAAAAAGAACGGAAACAAGAGTGACCATGATCGTTCACGGGTGAATGAGAACGTGATCGCATCTGTTGTCAGAGAAGCACACAATGCGCTTGATCATAAGGGGGCAGGAAGATGAAGAATTTTTTTCTGTTTTCAAATCTTGTGAAGGATCCCGGGAATGTGATCACCGGGAAGCTGAAGGCATATATTGAAGAACACGGCGGTTCCTGCGGTCTTTTTTCTACGGACCGGCTGTCCAATCTTTCGGAGAGATGTATCGAGATCCCTCCGGAGACAGAGTGCATCATGGTGCTCGGGGGAGACGGAACGTTTATTGAAGCCGTTGGTGCCCTGGCCTGCTATGAACTTCCCTTTGTGGGCATTAATCTGGGAAATCTGGGATATCTGACGGAGTGTGATTCCCAGAACATGTTCCGGGCTGTGGACCGGCTTATGGAAGGCAGCGTGAACATCGGAAACCGGATGATGATCGACGGTGCTGTCATGCGTGACGGAGAGCGGATCCATCGTTCTTTCTCATTAAATGATGTGGTGATCTCCCGTTCCGGAGACCTTCGTGTGATCCATTTCAATCTCCTGGTCAACGGAGTATATCTGAACAATTATACGGCGGACGGTATCATCATTTCCACACCCACCGGTTCTACGGCATATAACCTTTCTGCCGGTGGCCCCATCCTGTTTCCGGAAGGAGACCTGATGGTGGTGACACCCATTTGTCCTCATACCTTAAGTACCAGAAGCATGGTGCTGCCTGCGGATGTGACCGTGGAGATCGAGATCCTCGATGTGGATGATGTTGCCAAGCCTGTGGTGGTCTTTGACGGAGGAGATGCCTGCAGACTGCGCTGCGGAGACAAGGTGGTCATAGCCAGGTCGGAGCTGCCCTGCAAGCTGATCAAGCTGAACAACGTTACCTTTATTGAGACCCTTCGGGCAAAGATGCGCAGTATCTGAGAGTTAGTTTGAAGGTCGCAGACCTTCAAACAATCCGTCGCTAACGCGAAGCGTTAACGACGGCTCCCCGTTTCCGTAGCGAAGCGGAGGAAACTATTCCTTAAATATTTACAGGAGTTACACTTAAGACCCATGAAATCAGAACGACACAATAAGATCCTGGAGATCATAGCAGAAGGACAGACGGGAACCCAGGAGGAGCTGGCAGAGCGCCTCAGATCCTGCGGATTCTCCGTAACACAGGCTACCGTTTCCAGAGACATCAGGGAGCTTAATCTGACTAAGGTGGCATCCAGCGTGACCGGAAAGCAGGTCTATGCGGTGATGAACAGTTCGGATATCAGGGCCAATACCAAATTTCTCCGTGTTTTGAAGGATGGTTACGTATCCATGGATCACGCGGAGAACATTCTCGTGATCAAAACGGTATCCGGTATGGCAATGGCGGTGGGGGCCGCTCTTGATGCCATGGATCTGCCGGAGGTGGTAGGCTGTATTGCCGGTGATGACACCGTCATGTGTGCCATCCGGACCACCCAGGATACCCTGAACGTGATGAAGGAATTAAAGAAACTGTTGGAACTGAAGTAGTTGGGGGTACAAAATAGTTGCTTACAGAATTAAGAGTACAGAATTTTGCCTTGATCGATGACGTAACGGTGGAATTCCATGAGGGCCTTAATATTCTCTCCGGTGAGACCGGCGCAGGTAAGTCCATTATCATGGGTTCCGTCAATATGGCACTTGGATCCAAGGCGTCCAAGGATTCCATCCGCCGCGGCTGTAACAGCGCCTATGTAGAACTCACCTTTCACTTAAGTGAGTCCCAAAAGGAGCGGATCGCAGCTCTGGATCTGGATACGGATGAGGACGATAATCTGGTGATCTCCAGAAAGATTACCGATACAAAGAGTCTGTCCCGGATCAACGGTGAGACGGTGAACCTCTCCGTAGTGCGGGAGGCTGCATCGATCCTGATCGACCTTCACGGACAGACGGACAATCAGACCATTACCCGGCATGATAAGCAGTTGGAGCTTTTAGATGCATTTGCCTCTGCGGAGAACGGAGCCTTTGAAGACTTCCTTTCGGAATACAGAGCAACACTTGCTTCTTACCGGGAAGTGACCAAAAAGCTGGATTCCTTTGATATGGATGAAGCAAAACGCTTAAGAGAGATCAGCTTTCTCGAATATGTGATCGATGAGATCGAACAGGCAGAGCTTTCCGAAGAAGAGGAGGAAGAGCTTGCAGAACAGCTGAAGAAGCTTTCCAATCAACAAAGTATTGCAGAAGGAATGGGCCATGTCCGTTCCCTGTTGTTTGAAAGCTCCGGTTCCTCCTGTGCTTCCGATCAGGTCTCCGAAGCGGTACAGACCTTACAGAAACTGGTTGTATATGACCGGGATCTGGAACAGACGGTTTCCTCTTTGACGGATGTGGAGGCACTTCTTTCGGATCTTGCCAAGGAAGTGGACACCTACTGTGATTTATCCTGCGAAACAGACCCTGCGGAGCTTGACCGTATTACCCGCAGAGTCGATCAGATCCATGATCTGAAGAACAAGTACGGAAGGACCATTGCGGAGGTTCTGGAATATCAGGCCAAGCAGTCGGAACTTCTGAAGGAGCTGAAGGATTATCAGATCCATAAAGAGGAAAATGAACAACAACAGAAAGCGCTTCGCGAGCGGCTGTTGATGCTGGGCGAAAAGCTTCATAAAGCCAGAAAGAAGGCGGCCGGCCCCCTGGCGGACAGGATCTCTACGGCTCTTGCCGATCTGAATTTCCTGAATGCGGAGTTTGAGATCAGGGTGGAACGGCAGGAGGAAAGCTTCCTTTCCGAAGGACAGGATCAGGTGAGCTTTTACATTTCCCCGAACCCGGGTGAAGTATTAAAGCCTATTTCCGAGATCGCATCCGGCGGTGAGCTTTCCAGGATCATGCTGGCATTAAAGACCGTTCTGGCGGATGAAGACGAGATCGAATCCTTTGTTTTTGACGAGATCGACGCCGGCATCAGCGGAAGAACGGCTCAGAAGGTTGCCGAGAAACTCATCACCCTTTCGGGAAGTCATCAGGTCATCTGTATATCCCACCTTTCTCAGATCGTATCCATGGCGGATTACCATTATCTGATCGAGAAAAAGGTGGAAGGCGGCACGACCAGAACCGAGATCCGGCAGCTTGATTATGAAGACAGCGTGACAGAGATCGCGCGTCTCCTTTCCGGAACGGAAGTGACCCAGTCGGTACTTGATACCGCATGGGAAATGAAAGATCTAGCTCAGAAAGCGAAGTATCACTGATAGCCAAAGGAGGTTCCCCATGAAAAAAATCTTATTTGCTGCATCAGAGTGTGTTCCGTTTATCAAAACAGGAGGTCTGGCGGATGTTGTCGGATCCCTGCCAAAGTATTTTAATAAAAAGCAGTATGATTGCCGTGTGATCATGCCGTTCTATACCTGCATCCCGGAGAAGTATCGTTCTCAAGCAGAAACGGTGACACATTTTTATACGGATTTCAATTCCCGCACCCAGTATGTCGGGATCCGCAAACTGGTGCTTGACGGAGTTCTGATCTACTTCGTGGACAATGATTTCTACTACAGCGGTTCCTGGCCCTACATCAACATGTACGAAGACATTGAACGTTTTGCATTCTACTGCAAGGCAGTCCTTTCGGCCCTTCCACTGATCGATTTCAGACCGGATATCATCCATTGCCATGACTGGCAGGCCGGCCTGATCCCGGTATATCTTAATGACAGTTTTCAGGGGAATCCCTTCTTTCACGGGATCAAGACCATTTTCACGATCCACAATATCAAGTTCCAGGGAATGTGGGATGTAGATACCGTGAAGTACTTTACCGGTCTTTCCGATTATTACTTCACCAGTGACAAACTGGAAGTGAATCATAATGGCAGCCTCTTAAAGGGCGGTCTGGTGTATTCCGACCGGATCACCACCGTCAGCACCAGTTATGCGGAGGAGATCAAGACACCGTTCTACGGTGAAGGCTTGGATGGATTATTAAATGCCCGGAGCGCATCACTTTCCGGTATTGTGAACGGCATTGACTATGAGGTCTATAATCCGAAGACGGATGAGAATCTGGTAGCCAACTATACGGCACAGAACTTTGAAAAGAAGAAGGCAGAGAACAAGGCTGCTCTTCAGAAGGAACTGGGATTAAATCAGGATCCCAATGCATTCATGATCGGTATCTGTTCCAGATTGACGGATCAGAAGGGCTTTGATCTGATCCAGTGCGTCATCGAAGAGATCTGCGATCAGGATGTTCAGCTTGTGATCCTGGGAACCGGAGAAGAGCGTTACGAGGGAATGTTCCGGTTCTATGCCGGACGCTATCCTGACAGAGTCAGCGCCAACATCTATTATTCCGAGGCAATGTCCCGGAAGATCTACGCATCCTGTGATGCCTTCCTGATGCCTTCCCTCTTTGAGCCCTGCGGACTCAGCCAGCTGATGGCCCTTCGTTACGGAACGGTTCCCATCGTCCGCGAGACCGGCGGCCTTCGTGATACGGTGGAAGCCTATAATGAATATGCCAATACCGGAACCGGCTTCTCCTTTGCAAACTATAACGCACATGAGATGCTGAATGTGATCCGTTATGCCAAGAGTGTTTTCTTTGATCATAAGGACCGCTGGAATGAGATGATCCGCCGCGGTATGACAAAGGACTTCTCCTGGAATACTTCCGCCAGATGCTACGAAGCATTATATGATGATCTGACTGCCGGAACGGAAGAATAAACTTGAAGAAAATACTTAAAGTAGAATGAACTTAACCGTGTTGACAGGAATTCCCCGGGATACTTCCCGGGGGATTCTATTATATGATTGATTCCGGTTTCTAAGATTATAATATTCTGATTCTATGATTCTATGATGATAGAATTTGCCGTTGACTTTTGCACTCTATGATGATAGAATGAAAGTGCGGAGGTAGACATATTATGGAAAATTATGTAAAAACAGACAAGATCAGTGACAGTGAAGCAAAGGTTATGAATATTATCTGGGATCTTGAACCTGTATCCGCAAAGGATATCAGTGTTAAGATCGAAGAGATGTATGGGTGGAAGCAGAATACTACTTATACAGTGATTACCAAACTGATCGGAAAGGGAGTGGTGAAAAGAGAAGACCCGGGATATCTGTGTTCGTCTTTGGTTACCAGGGCCGAACTTCAAAAAAGTGAAGCCAGAAATCTGATCGATAAGTTATTTTCCGGCTCACGAAAAGCTTTATTCTCATCCTTACTGGAGGATGAACAGATCAGTTCGGAAGAGTTGGCTTTTCTTCGGAATATGATTGGAAAATTATAATATTTGCAATACGTGTTTTGGATTTTTATATATTATATTTTGTAAAGGAGTTTCATTATGCTTTTGAAAAATAAGAGTTTGTTTGTAGCTTTATCATTAACGATTGCTCTTTTACCAATTAATCGGAATAATGCGGATGATTGCATGATGAGTCAAGATGATATTTTTGGGTTATCGGATTTGACGTATTCGGTTACACCTGATGATGAAGAATGGGCAGCATTGTCTGTGACCGAAAAGCGTGATGTATGTAATTTTCCAAAAGAACAGTTGACATCTCTTAATACTGATCAACTTTTGTGATTAGCAATGGATTATCCGCTCAGCTTTACTTATGGTT
>JAGACB010000104.1 GCA_017614345.1 Lachnospiraceae bacterium | reverse complement strand
TGCTGCACAAAAAAGTGGTAGAGGACGGAGTGGGAATTCTGATCTCTACTCATCTGATTGATGAGATATCCGATATGATGGATTATGTGGCAGTTATCAAAGACGGAGGGCTATTGAAGTTCATGGATCGTGAGAAACTAATGGAAAACGGTGATCTGAGATCCGCTTTTCATGCAATCTGTGATACCGACGGAGGAGCATTATGAATAATGCAACAAAATACTTTTGGATGACACAGAAAAGAAAGATTGGTTGGAGATTGGGACCACTCTTTTTGTTTTCGGTGATGATCCTTTGGATATTGAATAAAAGTTTGGTTGAAAATACACTTTTTGAAGATGAGGAAGGCTTTGACTTTCTTACAGTTACTATGTCTGAGCTGTTCGGTGACTTTGTTAGAACGATCATTCCTTTTTCACAGCGAACTTTTTATCTGATCGGAATTATCTATCTTGGATTGGTGATCCCTTATGTGTTTATTCAATCGCATTATCATATTCGCGGAAACTCGGTGATTGAGATTGCGAAATACCATCCCTTCAATACCGATGCTTATTTCAGATTATTGTGGAAGGCCTATCTTCCGTACTATGTGATCGGAATCCTGAGTCAATTGGCTGTGATACTATTGAGATTTGATCCTTTGTTTATCCTGAGTGGGTTGGTTGTTTTACTCATTCCTCCGCTGATATTTCTCGGGCAAAAAGCAACTTTTATAAGGCTTGCGGCAGGAGGAAAGAAAAACCGGATCATCGGATTGATCATTGAATTCCTTCTGTCCGTATCATATTTCGTGGTGTTCTATAATCTTATGAGGATGTGTCTTATATTGGTTTCGGAGTTTGAGGATTCTGTCTGGGATTTTTTGGATAGACGAGCCGGCCTGTAGTCCTGCCTGATCTTTCGGATGCGAAAACCACTTGCCATCCCGGTTTCTACCCTGTATAATGAATCTCAAATTTTCCGACCGATAGGGAGGTAACGAAATGAATGTTAGAGAAGAAGCCCATAAAATGAAACTGGCCTCTCCCGAGATGGCGCAGTGTTCCGAAGAGGTGCGCAACCGTGCACTTTTGGATATTGCAGATAGCCTGCAGGCACACCGGGATGAGATCTTTGAGGCAAATCATATCGATTTGGCAAGAGCAAAGGAAGAGGGCATTTCCGATTCTGTCTATAAGAGATTGAAATTCGATGAAGGAAAGCTGAAGGGAGTTGTGGAAGGTTTGAAGCAACTTTCCGAACTGGCAGATCCCGTAGGTAAGGTTCAGTTTGCAAGAGAACTTGACGAAGGCCTGGTTTTAAAGCGGATCACCTGTCCAATCGGTGTGATCGGTGTGATCTTTGAAGCAAGACCCGATGCGCTGGTTCAGATTTCTTCTCTTTGCATCAAGAGCGGAAACTGTGCGATTCTTAAGGGCGGCAAGGAAACCACGGAAACCAACCGTGTGCTCTTTGAACTCATCAAGGCCGCTGCCGTTTCTGCAGGACTTCCGGAAGGATGCCTCCTGCAGGTGACTGCTCATAACGAGATCGATGAACTTTTGGAGTGTGACCGTGACGTGGATCTTCTGATCCCCCGTGGTTCCAACAAGTTTGTAAGATATATCATGGACCATACCAGGATTCCGGTAATGGGTCATGCGGACGGCATTTGCCATATCTATGTGGACAAGGATGCGGATCTTGAAAAGGCGGCACGGATCGTTGTGGATGCGAAGATCCAGTATACCGCTGCCTGCAATGCGGTAGAGACCCTTCTGGTGGATCGATCCGTCGCAAAGGAAGCACTTCCGAAGCTGGCTCAGGCTCTGAAGGATGCCGGCGTAAAGCTTCGCGGAAACGAAGAGGTGATGACGATCCTTTCCGCTGCGTCAGGAGACAGCATTCCCTGTGAGAGCATGACAGAAGAAGAGTACCGCACCGAGTATCTGAGTCTGACCATCTCCGTGAAGCTGGTGGACGGCGTAGAGGAAGCGGCAGATCACATTAATCGCTACGGTTCCCATCATACGGATGCCATTATCACGGAAAATGATGAGACTGCGGAATACTTTATGGACCGCGTGGATTCCGCAGGTGTCTATCAGAATGCATCTACCAGATTTTCAGATGGTTTCCGTTACGGCTTCGGCGCTGAGGTGGGTATCTCCACCAGTAAGATCCATGCCAGAGGACCCGTGGGTCTGGAAGGCCTGATGACCTATAAATACAAGCTTTACGGAAAGGGACAGATCGTGGGAGACTATGCCGAGGGCAGAAGCTCTTTCCACTATAAGGAATTATCATGAAGATCTATCCGGCACCTATGGAAGGTGTGACGGGCTATGTGTTCCGTCAGGTATACAGGGAAATGTTCGGGGGAGTGGATGGTTATTTCACTCCCTTTTTGACACCCGCAGAAAAACGGGTCCTTCGGGGGAAAGAGCGCAGGGAGATCGATCCCGAGTTCAATCCGGTGGACATGACCGTGCCTCAGATCCTGACGGATGATCCCGACAAGTTTCTGAAGATGTGTCTTCTGCTCACGGACCTGGGCTATACAGAGGTCAATCTGAATGCCGGCTGTCCCTCCCAGACTGTGACGGGAAAGAACCGGGGCTCCGGGATGTTAAAGGATCCGGCGGCACTGGACCGTTTCTTTGACCGGCTGTTTACGGAAAAGGAGCATTATCCCGAGGAGCCCGTCAGGTCTTTGCGGATCTCCGTTAAAACTCGGCTCGGCATGGAGGATCCGGAGGAATTCCGGGGGATCCTGCCCATTTATAACAGGTATCCTCTTTGCGAGGTCATTATCCATCCCAGAGTCAAAAAGGAGTTCTACAACGGAACTCCGCACATGGATGCCTTTGAAGAGGCCTTTTATAACAGCCTTCATCCGGTGTGCTACAACGGGGACATCTGGACACTCGAGGATTACGAACGCCTGACAGAGCGCTTTCCTACCCTGGATCGCATAATGATAGGCCGGGGGCTTGTGGCGGATCCTTCCCTTGTGCGAAGAATCCGGGGAGGAGATCCCATGACCATCCCGGAATACCGCGAGTTTTCCGACCGTCTGCTGGACGGCTATATCGAATCCATGCAGAATGAGACCAACGCAATGATGCGGATGAAGGAAGCATGGCTTTACATGGGTCGGCAGTTC
Source organism: Lachnospiraceae bacterium (assembly GCA_017614345.1). Classification (GTDB taxonomy): domain Bacteria; phylum Bacillota; class Clostridia; order Lachnospirales; family Lachnospiraceae; genus JAGACB01. Next base: position 5,961 of record JAGACB010000104.1, on the reverse strand, counting down.
GATGTGACGGAACGGGAGTTAAAGAAGATCTACAAAGCAAAGAACAAGGCGGAATACCTGATCGCAAGAGAAGGGGTTCTGGCGGCAGGACTGAAATAACAAGGAGCAGACATCATGGAGATCAGAAGAGCAGAAGTAAAGGATATCCCGAGAGTGGAGGCATTACTTTATCAGGTGCATGAGGTGCATCGTCAGGGGCGGCCGGACCTGTTTTTGCCCGGAGCAAAAAAGTATACCTCTGAGGAACTGACGGAGCTGTTTACAAAGGAACAGAAGGAACGTCCGGTTTTTGTGGCCGTGGAGAATGACACAGTCCTGGGTTACTGTTTCTGCATCTTTGAGCATCCTGCTCATGAAAATGAAGTGAACATTACCACACTGTACATTGACGATCTTTGTGTGGATGAGACGCTGCGCGGAAAGCATATCGGGAAAGCCCTGTATGACTATGTTGTGGCTTTTGCGAAGGAACAGAAGTGTTATCGCATCACCTTAAACGTCTGGGAGTGCAATCCCACAGCTAGAGCGTTCTATGATTCCATGGGCTTAAGTCCCTTAAAGACGGTGCTGGAGCAGATCCTGTGAATCGGAGAATAACATTTTTCCGAAGGATCATGATAGAGTGATAATGATGATTTGAGAACGATCATGATATTTTCAGAACGATAATGGTGTTTGGAATAGAATTATAACAGAGTTCAAGGGGGAAATTATGAAGTATAAGATCATATCGGGAATGTATGAGACCGGAAACGCCGAGCAGCAGGCCGGCTATGAGCAGTTATTCGGAAAGGATGAGATTCAGCGAAAATTCGATCTTTATTTTCACTGGTATAATCTGATCCATGAAATGGGCCATTGCCTGGTGGCACAGTACGGACTTAAGAAATCCGATGTTCAGGAAGAAATGTATGTCAATGAATTTGCGGTAGGATACTATCGTTTCATCGGCGAGAACGAAAAGCTGGAAGAATTGAAGTCGTATCTGCAGGCTGTGACCGGTCAGATCCCTTCTCCGGTTCCGGCGGATCAGACATTTGTCTCCTTTTTTGAGAGCATCTGGGGAACGGAGCAGATGATGAATGTCATGCTCTACGGATATTTTCAGCTGAGCAGCGTACTGGAAGCTATGAAGAATGACAGAGAGTTTTCCGATATCATCAGCGAACTTGGAGCGGTCATCAGCCCTGCTGAGATCAAGAAGTGTGAGGAAACGATATCCGCTGCGAATGCAGAAAAGCACCTGAGTACCGCTATGGAGAATCTTCGTGTAATGGGCCTTAAGGTTCCCGAGATCAGTCTGGAACTGGCAGAGGATCCGATGATCCAGTGTGCACGGTTTTATAACGTCTTTTAATCATTTAGCTAAAGAAAAAAGGGGAGTCGCTTTTTTACGGCGACTCCCCTTGATCGTTCATTGATGATTGATGTTGTCCGTGCTTATAAGTCTGATCACGGAACCTCTACGTAACCGTCGCAGTTCACTTCCTTGCCGCCGGTGGAGTAGGTGATGCTTGCATCTTTAAGAACCTTGACTGCGGAAACTGCCTGAAGTCCGTCATCGTCAGCGGTGATGGAAAGAGTACCGCTCTTGATGTAGATGAAGCCCTTTGCGGGATCCTTGTCCTGATCGGCCTTGACTGCGTCCTTGCCTGCCTTTACGGTGAGGTCAGCCTTGTCAACAATGACACCGTCATTTCCCTTAAGACCGTTCTTCAGAGCGGTAACGGTGATCTTGCCGCCTAAGAACTTCAGGTAATCCTTGCTTCCGATACCGTTGTTGTAGTTGCCGGTAACGACGAGGCTCCCGGAGCCGTTAAATGCCAGGTTGCAGACACTGTAGATGGCTGCGTTGCAGTCCTTGTCGGCATAGGTGCCGGGATCCTTTACGGAATTCTCGGAGCCGTCTGCCAGGATGATCACTGCCTTATCTGCGCTCTTGATGTAAACAGGAGCGGAAGTGGAACTGGCAATATCCACGCCGTTGAATACCAGGCGAACCTTATCTGTGTCGGGAACGTCAACCACGATCTGACCGTCTGTTAAGGAACCGGTGATCTCGTAGGTACCCTTCTTGGTAATGGTCACTACGGAGCCGTCGGCAGCAGCACCGCCGCCGTCTACCTTGATGCCGGAATCGGAGAGGGTAATGGTGGAATCCTTCTTATCCTGCCAGTTGGTGTTCTGCTCGTAGCTGGTGAACTTTGCGGTAATGGTATCTGTTACCTGATCGATGATATCCTCAGCGTCATCTTCCTTCTTGCCGCCGTTGTTGGTCTGCTTTTCGGAAGAGGTCTTGTCTTCTTCGGTCTTATTTTCTTTATCCTTATCGGACTCCTTAGTTCCCGATGTCTGCTTATTGTCGCTTTCTGTCTGAGCAGGCTTGGTGGGATCGGGCTTGGTTTCCGGTGAGCAGGCAGTAGCAAAAATGCAGGTGCCGAGGCAAAGTGTTAAAAGAGTGGCTGCAAGAGCCGGATGTTTTCTTCTCATGTTATTCCTCCGAATCTGTGTGGTTAGCTCTGTGAACCACACTGTTCCCTATTATATAGCAATTCGTTCTTTGGTGCAATGCCTTGCAGGATGAATTCTGCTTTGAATCAAAGATTTCAGAAAAAAAACACATTTTCTTGCAAACAAAGCGTGTTTTGTGCTAAACTGAAAACTGTTTGAGGGGCCTCAGACAAAAAGGACAATTTTGGGAGGAAAACGGATATGAATATGGACGAGATCATGGAAATGCTGGCTTTTATAGTCTATCTCTGTGTTGTTCTCGGAGTAGGTATCTTCTTCTTCATCAAGGGCAGAAAAGATACCGGTGACAAGTCCTACTTCCTTGGAGGAAGAGGAATGAATGGTTGGGTTGCGGCGCTGTCTGCGGGTGCATCCGACATGAGTGCGTGGGTTCTGATGGGTCTGCCCGGTTCCATTTACCTGCTTGGTATGGGACAGGTCTGGATCTCTGTGGGTCTTCTGATCGGTACGCTGCTTGCGTGGATCTTCATTGCTCCGAGACTTCGGAGAATGTCCATTCTGGCAGATGATGCCATTACCATCCCTCAGTTTCTGACCAATCGTTTCAAGGAAACCAATCCGGCACTTCAGGTTGTGTGTGCCGTGATCTTTATCGTTGTTTACTGTATCTATTCCGCATCCAGTATCGTTGCCTGCGGAAGTCTGTTCAACAAGGTATTCGGAATGTCTCCCGTTTATGCCATGATCGGTGCCACCATTATCATCATGGTATATACCTTCCTGGGCGGTTTCAACGCAGTATGCTGGACCGACTTCTTCCAGGGCCTTCTGATGCTGATGGCACTGATGGCTGCACCTATTGTAGCAGTGATCGTGATGAACAGACCGGGCTTTACTCCGGCGGCTGAGGTTGTTACCCCGGATCATTATTACAACCTCCTTTCCAGCGGTCAATTCGACTGGACTTCCATGAAGGATATCTTAAGCGGTATGGGCTGGGGCCTCGGATACTTCGGTATGCCTCACATCCTGGTTCGTTACATGTCCATCAAGTCCGAAAAGGAAATGAAGAAATCCAGACTCATCGGTTCCTTCTGGACCTTCCTGATCCTCGGTATGGCAAGTGTGGTTGCACTGGTTGCTCATCAGTATCTGGGTGCTTCCCTGTCGGCAGATGAGAAGAGTCTGGTATTCATCTCCATGGTACGGAGCCTGTTCCCTCCTCTTCTTGCAGGAATCCTTCTTTCCGCGATCCTGGCAGCTTCCATGTCAACCGCGGATTCCCAGCTGCTGGCATCCTCCTCAGCCTTTGCCTCCGACCTTTACAAACCCCTGTTCCGGAAAAATGCATCCGACAAGGAAATGCTCTGGGTTGGCCGTGGCATTGTGGCACTCATTGCAGTGGTTGCATTGATCATTGCCATGAGCCCGAACTGCGGAGGTATCATGGCGCTGGTAGAGTGTGCATGGGGCGGCTTCGGTTCCGCCTTCGGACCTGCCATTATCCTGGCGCTGTTCTGGAAGCGCTTCACTCATAAGGGTGCCATCTTCGGTATCATCGCCGGTTTTGTGACAGATGCCCTCTGGTACATGCTGTTCTCCGGTTCTGTAAAGAGCCTGACGGTTGTCAACACCGGTATCTACGAGATCATCCCCGGCTTCATTGTAAGTATGATCGTGGCTGTTGTGGTTTCCCTGATCGATGCAGAGCCTTCTGCAGAGGTTCAGGCACTGGTTGATCAGGCTGCAAAGCCTCTGGATCAGGAATCTTGATCATGAGTAAAAAAATATCAGGAACATTATTATCCCCGCTGTTTATACTGACAGCGGGGATTTTATGGGGATGCATGGGACTGCTGGTAAGATCCATGACGCCCCGGGGCTTTACCTCCATGGAGATCGTATTCTTCCGTGCGGTGGTAACGGGAGTGTTAATGCTGATATTGACATTTTCCCTGAAACGAAAGGAACTGAAGATCAGGTGGAAGGACCTCTGGTGCTTCTTAGGGACCGGGCTTGCCAGCGTGGTCTTCTTTAATTTCTGCTATTTTTCCTGTATTCAGAGGGCTGCGCTTTCCACGGCGGCCATTTTGCTGTACACCGCCCCCAGCTTTCTGATGATCCTTTCCGCATTCCTTTTCAAAGAGCGATTTACGCTTGTGAAGGTTCTCTGCCTGGTTCTGACCTTTGCCGGCTGTGTCCTGGTCTCAGGAGGTTTCGGGGAAATGATCTCGCCTTCGGCCCTTCTTTTGGGACTGGGAGCGGGCTTCGGCTATGCACTCTACAGCGTTTTCAGCAGATACGCCATTGAAAAAGGATATTCTTCTTTTACCATCACGACCTATACCTTTTTATTTGCCATGGTGGGCTGTCTGCCCTTTGTGAACCCGCTGCATTTTGCCGGGTGCCTTACGGAGAGCGGAGTGTGGGTTCCGGTGTTTATACTTTTGACGGTGCTGACCACGGTGGCAGCATACCTTCTTTATACGGCGGGCCTCTCCGGGATGGAGAATTCCGTTGCCGGGATCTTAGCATCCGTGGAGCCGGTGGTGGCAACCCTCATAGGAGTATTCATTTTCCGGGAAAGCTTAAGTCTTTGGTCCTTTGCAGGGATCGTGTTGGTGCTTTCTTCCTGTGTCCTCGTCAGCCTCTGCGGAAGAAAAAAAAGCGAAAAAGTGTCTGTACAAAATGACACAAAATAATCTTGAAAAATGATAAAATTTCCACTGTACGAAATCGGGTACTTAGTGATATAATATCTGTCAAATTGAGTTTAAATGCATTGCAGGAGGAAAATGTAATATGGCACAAAGAACAGACATTCATAAGGTGCTGATCATCGGATCGGGCCCCATCATCATCGGACAGGCCTGTGAATTCGACTATTCCGGTACTCAGGCTTGTAAGGCCCTGAGAGCCCTGGGATATGAGATCGTACTGGTGAATTCCAATCCGGCGACCATCATGACGGACCCTGAAATGGCGGATGTGACCTACATCGAGCCGCTGAATGTGGATCGTCTTGAGCGGATCATTGCCAAGGAGCGCCCGGATGCCCTGCTTCCGAACTTGGGAGGCCAGTCCGGTCTGAACCTTTGCTCGGAGCTCTTCAAGGAGGGAATCCTTGATAAGTACAACGTACAGGTCATCGGTGTTCAGGCGGATGCCATCGAGCGCGGTGAGGACCGTATCGAATTTAAGAAGACCATGGATCTTCTGGGGATCGAGATGGCAAGAAGTGAGGTTTCCTACAGCGTTGAGGAAGCACTTGCGATCGCTGACCGCCTGGGATATCCGGTAGTACTTCGTCCTGCTTATACCATGGGCGGAGCCGGTGGCGGCCTGGTATACAATAAATAAGAATTAAAGACAGTCTGCGCCCGCGGTCTTCAGGCTTCCCTGGTTCATCAGGTACTGGTTGAAGAGTGCGTGACCGGCTGGGAAGAGCTGGAGCTGGAGGTTGTCCGCGATAAGGACAATAACATGATC
>JAGACB010000103.1 GCA_017614345.1 Lachnospiraceae bacterium | reverse complement strand
TGAAGCCGAGTGCGAAGATCTTTATGAGCGTATCCGTGTTCCTGTCCGCAAGAGCCTGGCAGATGCAAACTTAAGACTCAGCGATATCGACAGGATCGTCCTCATCGGCGGAGCCACCAGACTGGCGGGTGTCAGAAAATTCGTGCTGAAGATGTTCAAGACCATGCCGGATACCTCTGTCAATCCGGATGAAGCCGTAGCCCTGGGTGCTGCAATCCAGGCGGCTATCAAGGAGCGTGACGATTCCTTGAAGGAAGTGATCCTGACGGATGTGTGCCCCTTTACCCTCGGTACCGAAGTGGCTGAGATCGATGATAACGGTAAGATCGACGGCGGATATTTCTGCCCCATCATTGAGCGCAATACCGTGATCCCGGTGAGCCGTACCGACCGGTTCTTTACCCTTCGGGATAATCAGACCAAGATCACCATTGACGTACTTCAGGGCGAAAGCCGAATGGCCAAGAACAATGTGGTTCTGGGACGTCTGGAGGTAGAGGTTCCGAAGAATACCGCCGGAGCCGAAGGCATTGACGTGACCTACACCTACGATATCAACTCCATCCTGGAGGTGGAGGTACTGGTGCTCTCCACCGGAAAAAAGTATCGCCAGATCATCAAGAACCGTGAGACAGATATGACGGATGAGGAGATCGAGGCACGTTTCAAAGAACTTTCTTATCTGAAGATCCATCCGAGAGATCAGGAAGAGAACAAGCTGCTTTTGCTTCTGGGTGAAAAACTCTACAGCGAAAGCCTGGGCAATGACCGTATCCTGATCGATCAGAAGCTTAAAAAGTTTGACAAAGCACTCCGCACTCAGGACAAAGCCCTGATCGAACAGGAGCGCAAGGAACTGAAAGAGTTTTTGGAGATGTTCCAGGACACGTAAAGGGATTACAGTATGATCGTTTGCAGGGATTTGACCAAAAGATATGTGAAGACCCGGATGGCCGGACAGGAAGAGGATCACACGGATGACGGTGCCTCTCGTCCGGCGCCGAAGGGCAGGATCTTCAGCACAAAAAAAGGCGAGATCGAAAGGATCCGCTTTGCTGCTGTGGATCACATTAATTTTACGGTAAATGACGGAGAGATCGTGGGGATCCTCGGACCGAACGGTGCGGGGAAAACCACGCTTCTTCGTATGATGTCGGGACTTCTGGAACCGGATGAGGGTTCCGTGGAAGTGATCCTGAAGGATCAGAAGGCAGATAACGCTTCCGAGAAGAACTCAGAGACTGCAAAGAATTCTGAGTCTGCAAAGAATTCTGAGTCTGCAAAGAATTCTGAGTCTGCAAAGAATTCCGAGCTTTCAAAGGCTTCGGATGGTCACCTGGCAGGTCCCATGGAATTAAAGAAGAACATCGGCTTTCTTTCCAATAATACCAGGCTTTACGAACGGTTCAGCGCCAGAGAGCTTCTCCGGATGCTGGGCGGACTCTATGACCAGCCTGAGGATGTTACCGAAAAGCGGATCGAGCAGATCTTTGACCGACTGCAGATGCGGGAGTTTTCCGATGACCGGATCTCTTCTCTGTCAACGGGACAGAAACAGCGAGTTTCCATTTCCCGGTGCTTTATCCATGATCCCTCGGTCTTCATTTTTGACGAGCCTACCTTAGGCCTGGATATCCTTTCCGCCCGGGTGATCATTGAAATGATGCTGGCGGAAAAGGCTGCCGGAAAGACCGTCCTTTATTCCACCCATTATATGGAAGAGGCGCAGAAGCTCTGTGACCGCATTATCATGCTGGATCACGGGAAAATGATCGAGAATGCCCCGGTTAAAGATATCCTGGAGAAGACCGGAACCGACAACCTCAGAGAAGCGTTCTTTGCGCTGACGGAAGGGAGGGCTGACGCATGACCTCAAAGATCGGTATCCTTTACCGGAAGGAACTGGTGGATATCATCCGCGACCGGAAGACTCTGATGCTGATGATCCTTCTGCCCGTACTTCTTTATCCCCTGCTGATGATCGGAGGGCTGTTCCTGACTTCCAGCGTGATCTCAGGTCCCAAGAATCCCTCCTACGTGATCGCAGCCAAGTCCGAAGACCTTTCCAAGGTCTCCAAAGTGATCCGGGAGTATGACGGCAATGCAGAACTGACCGTTGTGGACGTGGACCTGTATGAAAAGACGCCGGATCTGATCGTGGAATTCGGTGAGCAGGAGGACGGAAAGACACTCATTACCCTTTCCTATGATTCCTCTGAGAACAATTCCTCCTCTGCAAACAGTACATTTTCCTCCATCCTGACTGATTATGAAAAATCTCTCAGCCGGGAAAAGATTGAAGATCAGGGCCTTGACGCCGAGCTGATCTTAAACCCCATTGAACTGAAAAAGGAAGATACCGCCTCCAAAGAACAGAGAGCCGGTTTTGTCATCGGTATGGTACTTCCCTTTATGCTGATCACCAGTATCCTGATGGGTGCTCTGTATCCGGCCATCGATACCACCGCCGGTGAAAAGGAGCGAGGCACACTTGAAACTCTGATGACCCTGCCCATCACCAACTATGAGCTGATCACCGGTAAATTCCTTGCGGTTGCAACGGTTTCCGTCTGCTCGGCCCTTTTGAACATCCTGTCCATGGGTGTCTGTACCTTCTTCCTGTACTTTTCGGCAATGGATTCCATGGCCTTACTTGCAGGAAAAAGCGAGGATGAGCTGTCTGTCGCAAGCTTCGGAATGCCTGCTTTCCTGACCCTCATCTGTGCCCTTTCCTTTGCGGTCTTCATTTCCGCATTGGTGCTTTGCGTCTGTCTGAACACCTCCAGCTTCAAGGAAGCGGAGAACATTTCCACCCCTGTGATCCTTCTGGTGATCGTATCCAGCGTTGTGAGTGTGATCCCCACCTTTGAACTGACAACGGCAACGGCCCTGATCCCCGTGATCAATACGGCGCTTCTCATCCGGGATGTGTTTTCCTTTAAACTGGATCCCACGGTTGCTGCGGTGGTGATCGGAGCCAACCTTTCGTACACGGCCCTCATTGTGATCCTTATCGGAAAAATGTATCGCAGCGAGCAGGTTCTTTTCGGAAAGAGGGAAGGCAGAGAGTCCGTCAAGTTCTTCCACAAGCGTTCCGAGATCGAAGCCGTTCCCGGAAAAATGCCCGGAACCGGAGATGCAGTGATCCTTCTGATCGCCTGCTTCCTGGCTATGATGACGGTGGGCTCCTTCCTGCAGATCGCATTTCCCTCCTTCGGTATCCTGGCAAATCAGGTCATCTTTGCAGGCTTTTCCCTGTTCATGGCCTGGTATATGAAATGCGATATCAAAAAGCTGTTTTCGTTTTTGAAGCCCAAGGGAAATATCTTCCTTGCCATCCTTTCTTCCGTATTACTCTGGGCCGGAACTTATCTCATCATGCTCTGCATGATCGAACCCCTGGAGAATCTGTTCCCTTCCTCTCAGGAGAATCTGGGACTGCTGGAATATTACATGGAAGAGATGAGTCCCTTCATGCTGATCCTGGGCGTGGGCATTGCTCCTGCCATCTGCGAAGAGCTTCTGTTCCGCGGATTTATCTTCGGAACGGTGAAGGAGCGGTACGGAAAGATCCCTGCGGTGATCATTTCGGCGTTGTTATTCGGTATCTACCACATGAGCCTGCCCCGGTTCTTTACCACGGGAACCATCGGCTTTGTACAGGGCTGTGTTCTGGCCTCCG
>JAGACB010000102.1 GCA_017614345.1 Lachnospiraceae bacterium | reverse complement strand
GCCACATTTACTGGTACTTCCAGCAACTTTTGGACTTCATCGTTTTAAGCCGACTTATCCGTATTTCCCAGCCTTATATGTGGTTCCTGTCCGTCAGGCCAAGGGTTTGCCTACAGCTTCCTTCAGATTCCACCTCGCAATGGACACCCTTGCTGTTCAGCTATACACTTCCTCGTTGCCTAGGCGTGTTCGGGACTTTCACCCGTTAGAGCGCACCCATGGCGCGCGAACTTAAAAAAAGCAGAAATCAAGATGTCTTGATTTCTGCTTTTCATTGTGTACGGAGAAAGAGGGATTTGAACCCTCGCACCGCGCAAACGGTCTACACCCTTAGCAGGGGCGCCTCTTCAGCCACTTGAGTATTTCTCCTCATCCGAATCTGTTGGCAGGTTTATCCTGCCGACAATCGGTGATAATGCTTGCATTATCACCGGTTTTAATGGCTCCGTCATTAAAACGTTTTCCTTAAAACCTCATTTCGGGCACCTGGCCACTGATTACCAAATGCAAAGAGAATTATACAAAATCAAGGGGTAACTGTCAAGGACTTTTTACAGCACCGAATAACCGTAGCTGTTGACCAGCGCGTCAATGGCACGACCTTCCTTGCACATAGGGCAGTCATGGGCTGCGTAGGTATTGTACTGAGGCAGGTCGGTTCCGTTGAAAATAGCGTGGATCTGGTATTCGGAAACATTTTCCACCGCGGAGAACAGGGCGCTGATGCCGGCAATGCGTCCGCCGTAGTAACGGATGCAGTCAAGGGCGCTCATTACGGTTCGACCTGTGGTTGCAGATGCAAGAAGCAGCAGAACGTGCTTGTTCTCAATGGCGATCTTGGTGTTGTCGCGGAAAATGATCTGGTTGGCATTGTCCGTCTCGGGGGAAACCACGTAGATGGTCTTGTGGCTGTTTAAGGACATGATGCCGGCGCTCTGCAGCTCATCTGCCAGGTATGCGCCGATGACCTCCGTGCCGTCCATGCACACAACAGTATCCACCACCGTATTGTAGCTGTACTGCTGGGAAATAGCTCTGGCCACCTCTCTTGCCTCGCTCTGACGGATCTTCAGATTGGTCATATCGAAGAAATAGTTGATATGAGAATGGCTGGTGGCAAAGTGCCCCGGAAGTACCTTCATCGAAATCTTATTGGAAGCGTGATTATAGATCTTGATCCCTTCGTTGATCATAAGCTTTTCCTCCTGTATTCATCCCTTTTTCTTTTCGAACCTGCACTGACACCCCTATTCAAGATATCAATGTCATCGAAAAGTCTTTTCGGCGAAGAGTCCCGCCATTTGTATTGTACTATAAATACACGTAAAATACCACCTGATTCTTTTCGTCTTTACCCGCAAACATACAGGTGGTTTTCCTCACTGTCCGTCTTACCCGCGAACGTACAGGTTGGTTCCCTCACTGTCCACTACCACGATGCAGGGGAAGTTCTCCACCTTCAGTTTCCGGACAGCCTCAGCCCCCAGATCGTCATAGGCAATGACCTCGGACTCGGTGATACACATGGATAAAAGGGCACCTGCGCCGCCTACGGCTGCAAAATAGACACAGCCGTTTCTGACAATGCCGTCAAGAACCGCCTGAGAGCGCTTGCCCTTGCCGATCATGCCGAGAAGCCCCAGGTCCAGAAGGGCCGGGGTGTATTTGTCCATACGGCTGGCGGTGGTGGGGCCTGCGGAGCCGATCACCTGACCTTCTCTGGCCGGTGTGGGTCCCATGTAGTAGATCACCTGACCCTTCACGTCAAAGGGCAGGGGCTCTCCCGCTGCCAGAGCCTCACTCATTCGTTTGTGCGCAGCATCACGGGCCACATAGATGGTCCCCGTCAGATATACATAATCTCCCGCCCGAAGACTTTTTGCTTCTTCCCGGGAAAATGGTACATTGATCTGTTTCGTCATCGTTGTTCTCCTTGAAGATGATTCGTTGAGCTTCGATAAAGCAAAGCATTATCTTACGTCTGACTGATTTTCCTTACAGCTCTCTCACGGAATGCCGGTTTACATGGCAGCAGATGTTGACTGCCACCGGAAGTCCTGCAATGTGGGTCGGATAGGTCTCGACACGGATGCCGAAGGCAGTGGTCTTGCCGCCGAAGCCGCCGGGGCCGATATCCAGATCATTGATCCGCTTAAGGAGCCGCTCCTCCAGCTCAGCAATATGGGGAAGTGCGGAATGCTCGGACATATTTCGGGTCAGAGCGGTCTTTGCCAAGATCGCAGCCTTCTCAAAGGTTCCGCCGATACCGACTCCGATGACCATGGGAGGGCAGGCGTTGGGACCTGCGTCCCGGACTGCGGAAAGAACTGCTTCTTCCACACCTTCCACTCCGTCGGCGGGCTTAAGCATATAGAGCTTACTCATGTTCTCGCTGCCGAACCCCTTCGGGGCAAATGTCAGCTTCAGTGCATCTCCCGGAACAATATCATAATGGATCACTGCGGGAGTATTGTCCTTGGTGTTGACCCGGAGCAGGGGATCGTTTACAACGGATTTTCTTAAGTACCCTTCGGTATAGCCTTTCCTGACGCCCTCATTAATGGCATCCGTCAAAGAGCCTCCCGTGATATGGACCTCCTGGCCTATGGTCACAAAGAATACCGCCATTCCGGTATCCTGGCAGATGGGAATATTCTCCCGGCCTGCGATCTCCAGATTCTCCTCCAGAGAAGCAAGGATCTGCTTTCCCAAGGGGTTCACTTCACAGGCCGCTGCCTTATGGAGCGCACCGGAAACATCCTCCGTCAGATGCAGATTGGCTTCGACACACATCTCCGCCACGGTCTGAATGATGCTTTCACAACTGATCTCTCTCATTTTTCTCTCCTATCAGTCGGCAGGAAAATAATGCCGACTCAACCGACAGGCTTTCCCTGTCATGATTCGTTTCCTCGTTGAAGGAGGATCCGAAATACTCCGGATCCTCCGATTTTCATATCACTTTCAATCAATTCTTCTTATGACTTTCTTCAGGATCACTCCTCAGAACCGCCTTCGGACTCTTCAGTTTCATCGATTTCATCTTCATCGATGTCCCGGGCGTCCTCGAAGTCATCCATATCGTCATACTCATCGTCCGGGTCGTCACTCTCGGGAAGGTTCTTAGCTGCTTCGCTCTCACGCACCTTGGTGATGGAGGCAACCTTTTCGCCGCTCTCCTTGTTGACGTTCATGAGCTTCACACCGGAGGTGATGCGGCCTACCTTGGAGATGGCATCCACGGGAGTCCGGATGATGATGCCGGCGTCGGTGATCAGCAGGATCTCGTGATCGTCACGGACTGCCTTCACGCCTACAATGTTACCGGTCTTCTCGGTGATCTGATAGCACTTCACACCCTGACCGTTACGCTTCTGGATATGGAACTCGCTGACTGCGGTCCGCTTACCCATACCGTTTTCGGTTACGAACAGGAGATTCTCACCCTGGGAAGAAAGCTGCATGGCAATGACTTCATCGCCCTCTGCAAGGTGGATACCTCCCACACCCATGGTGTTCCGTCCGGTAGGACGTACGTCGCTCTCCTTGAAGAAGATGGCCTTACCCTTCCGGGTGATCAGGAATACCTCCTGCTTTCCGTCGGTAGCCTTTACTTCGATCAGTTCATCGCCCTCTTCCTCATTGAGGTTAATGGCGATCAGGCCCTTTCTGCGGATATTCATCATATCGGAGATCCGGGTCTTCTTCACAATACCGCGCTTGGTCGCAAGGATCAGGTAGTCACGGACATCGTCCTTGGGTTTGGAGATGATGGCGGTAACCTTTTCACCGGGCAGCATCTCAAGAAGGTTCACAATGGCAATGCCGCGGGCAGTTCTCGATGCCTCGGGGATCTCGTAGGACTTCAGCCGGTATACACGGCCCAGGTTCGTAAAGAACATAACGGAATCGTGGTTGTTCGGCATCAGCAGCTCTTCGATGTAATCATCCTCGATGGTCTGCATACCCTTGATACCCTTGCCGCCTCTGTGCTGAGCCTTGAAGTTATCTAAGGACATTCTCTTGATGTAGCCTAAGTGAGTCATGGCAACGACCATGGTCTCATTTGCCACCAGATCTTCTGCGTTGAAATCCTCTTCATCCGGGAGAATGTGTGTGCGGCGGTCGTCTCCGTACTTCTCGGCGATCAGACCGATCTCATCACTGATCACTCCCAGGAGCTTCTTCTCATCTGCCAGGATGCCTTCCAAATATGCGATCCTTTCCTGAAGTGCCTTGTATTCGTCTTCGATCTTCTCACGCTCCAAGCCGGTCAGCTGACGAAGACGCATCTCCGTAATGGCCGTTGCCTGAGCCTCGGAAAGTCCGAAGCGCTCCATTAAGCGTGCCTTTGCAACCTGAACGCTTTCGGATCCGCGGATAATGGCGATGACTTCATCGATATGATCCAGCGCGATCAGTAAGCCCTCCAAGATATGAGCACGTTCTTTTGCTTTGTTTAATTCATAGATGGTGCGTCTTCTGACAACATCCTCCTGATGGGTGATGTAGTACTTCAGCATCTCCAGAAGGTTCAGCACCTTGGGTTCATTGTTCACCAGAGCCAGCATGATGACACCGAAGGTATCCTGCAGCTGGGTATGCTTCATCAGCTGATTTAATACCACGTTGGCGTTCACGTCACGGCGAAGCTCGATGACGATCCGCATACCTTCACGGTCGGATTCGTCACGCAGGTCTGTGATACCGTCGATCTTCTTGTCCTTCACAAGCTCGGCGATCTTCTCAATGAGTCTTGCCTTGTTGACCATGAAGGGGATCTCGGTCACGATGATCCGGTTCTTGCCGTTGGGCATTGCTTCGATATCCGTTACGGCACGTACACGGATCTTGCCGCGGCCGGTACGGTATGCTTCTTCAATGGCTCTGTGTCCGATGATATTTGCCCCTGTAGGGAAGTCGGGACCCTTGACGATCTCCATGATCTCTTCAATGGTGGTCTCCCTGTCTTCCTCAATCCGGTTCTCGATGATCCTTCTCACTGCAGCGATGACTTCGCGAAGGTTGTGAGGAGGGATGTTGGTAGCCATACCGACTGCAATACCGGAGGTACCGTTTACCAGAAGGTTCGGGTATCTCGAAGGCAGAACGGTGGGCTCCTTCTCTGTCTCATCAAAGTTCGGGATAAAATCTACGGTATCCTTGGTGATATCCGAAAGCATCTCCGTGGAGATCCAGGAAAGTCTTGCCTCGGTATATCGCATTGCCGCTGCACCGTCACCGTCCACGGAACCGAAGTTACCGTGTCCGTCAACCAAGGGGTAGCGGGTGGTAAAGTCCTGGGCCAGTTTTACCAGGGCTTCATAAATGGAGCTGTCACCGTGAGGATGGTATTTACCCATGGTATCACCGACGATACGGGCGCACTTTCTGTGAGGCTTGTCCGGATCGTTGTGCAACTCTGTCATGGAGTAAAGGATACGTCTCTGTACCGGCTTCAAACCGTCTCTTACATCCGGGAGCGCACGAGCGGCAATAACGCTCATGGCATACTCGATGTAGGAAGTCTCCATGGTCTTCTTCAGATCGACTTCATGTATCTGGTCAAAAATATGATCATCCATTGCGTTTTCCTTTCCCCCGATCCTTTAGATATCCAGATTCTTCGCGAACTTCGCATTCTGCTCGATGAATTCACGTCTGGGCTCTACCTGATCTCCCATCAGGGTGGTAAATGTCAGATCCAGCTCGGATCTGGTCTCGTCATCCATCATGACCTTCTTCAGCACTCTCTTTGCGGGATCCATGGTGGTGTCCCAGAGCTGCTCGGCATCCATCTCACCAAGACCCTTGTAACGCTGGATCTTGTTGTTGGAATCTCTGCCGATCTCCATGAGAATGCTATTTAGCTCATCATCACTGTAGGCATACCATACCTTCTTGTTCTTCTCCACCTTGTAAAGAGGCGGCTGAGCAAGGTACACATGTCCCGTCTTGATCAGCTCGGGCATGAACCGGTAGATAAATGTCAGCAGAAGGGTGGCAATATGCGCACCGTCCACATCGGCATCCGTCATGATGATGATCTTGTCGTATCTGAGCTTTTCGATATCGAAATCCTCATGGATGCCGGTACCGAAGGCGGTGATCATGGCTTTGATCTCCGCATTGCCGTAGATCCGGTCCTCTCTGGCCTTCTCCACGTTCAGGATCTTACCGCGAAGAGGCAGGATGGCCTGGGTTGCTCTCGAACGTGCAGTCTTGGCGCTGCCGCCCGCGGAGTCTCCCTCTACAATATAGATCTCGCAGTTCTTCGGATCCTTATCGGAACAATCCGCCAGCTTTCCGGGAAGAGTCATTCCCTCAAGGGCGGTCTTTCTTCTTGTCATATCCCGGGCTTTTCTTGCCGCTGCTCTGGCTCTCTGCGCCAGAACCGCCTTCTCACAGATGGCCTTGGCGATCGCAGGGTTCTGCTCCAGGAAATAGGTAAGCTGCTCCGTTACAACGCTGTCTGTTGCTGCTCTTGCAATGGAGTTACCTAACTTCTGCTTGGTCTGACCCTCAAACTGAGGATCCTCGATCTTCACACTGACAATGGCAGTAAGACCTTCACGAAGGTCCTCACCGCTTAAGTTCTCTTCATTGTCCTTTAAGATCTTGTTCTTCCGTCCGTAATCATTGAACACCTTGGTCAGTGCATTTTTGAAACCGGTGAGATGCATACCGCCCTCAGGGGTATTGATGTTGTTGACAAAGGTGTAGATATTCTCGTTAAAACCGTCATTGTGCTGGAGAGCCACTTCCACGTAAACATTGTTCTGGGTTCCCTCACAGTAGATGACATCGGGATATAGTGCAACCGCAGAGCGATTCAGGTAGGTAACGAACTCCCTGATACCGCCTTCATAGTGATAGGTCTTGGTCACAGGCTCTTCGCCTCTCACATCCGTCAGAACGATCTTTAAGTTCTTGGTCAGGAAGGCCATCTCACGAAGACGCTGCTGCAGCATGGAGAAATCATAAACCGTATCTTCAAAGATCTCTGCATCGGGCTTGAAAATGACCTTGGTGCCGTGACGGTCACCGCATTCCCCCACAACAGTCAGAGGCATGACCGCATTACCGCGCTCATAGCGCTGCTTATGGATCTTGCCCTCACGGCAGACATAAACCTCCAGCCATTCGGAAAGCGCATTCACAACGGACGCACCTACTCCGTGGAGACCGCCGGATACCTTATATCCTCCGCCGCCGAACTTTCCTCCTGCATGAAGCACCGTAAATACGACTTCCACAGCGGGACGACCGGCCTTCTCCTGGATCCCCACGGGGATTCCGCGGCCGTTATCCTCAACGGTGATGGAGTTATCCTCATTGATCTGCACATTGATGGTATCACATGCTCCCACCAGCGCTTCATCCACGGAATTATCCACAATCTCGTAAACCAGATGGTGAAGACCTTTGATCGAGGTACTTCCGATGTACATGCCCGGTCTTTTTCTGACCGCTTCAAGACCCTCCAGGATCTGGATCTGGTCGGCACCGTACTCCGATTCGACTTTCATGGGATTTGTTCCGGCTTCATTCTTCATTTCATCTGCCATGGGTTCAACCTCCAATTTTACCCTGTTGTATTTGTCTGATGGTACCGTTTTCCACTGAGAAAATACGATCCACCTTGAAATCCTCCGTTAGAAAATGATCCAGTCCCGTACAGGTGATAATGGTCTGGATCCCGCCGATGCCTTCAAGAAGCTGCTTCTGTCGGCCGCGGTCAAGTTCACTCATAACATCGTCCAAAAGAAGGATGGGTGATTCTCCCGTTCTTCTTTTGACCTGCTCGATCTCCGAAAGCTTCAGGGAAATGGCGGTGCTCCGCTGCTGTCCCTGAGATCCGAAGCGTCTCACGTCAATGGTCCTGCCTCCCTTTGCAGTCAGCTGAAAACACAGATCGTCTCTGTGAGGACCGGCCGAGGTAGTCCGGTTTCGGATATCCCTCTCTCTGTTCATGAAAAGATCTTCTGCGATCTTGTCCGCCTCCAGACTCTTTTCATAGCTCACGTGAAGCTCTTCTTTTCCTTCCGTTAGATCCTCATGGATCTTCTCGATGATCCCGTTCAGCTCTTCCACAAAGCTTTCCCGGATCCTGATGATCCTCTCGCCGTAGGTCTGAAGCTGCTCTTCGTAGACCTCCAGCATTCCTTCAAATCCGGAGTGCCCCTTTTCGCCCAGTTCCCGGACAATGTTGTTGCGCTCCGCCAAAACTTTATTGTAATTCATCAGATTTCCGAGATAGACCCGGTCGATCTGACTTAACTCCATATTGAGAAATCTTCTTCTCTCCACCGGACCGTTCTTGATGATGAGCAGATCCTCCGGTGCAAAGAAAACAATGTTTGTGATACCGATGAGCTCCGCCGAGGATTTGATGGGCACGGAATTCACCGCAATGCCCTTGTTCCTGCTCTTCTTCAGATGCATATCGATCCGGTAATTCGAATCATTCTTGGAAAGCAGCATCTTTAAGTGGGCCTCGTTACATCCGAAGCGGATCAGGTCCCGGTCCTTCACTCCTCTGTGAGATCTTGTGGTGGAACAAAGATAGATCGCTTCCAGCAGATTCGTCTTTCCCTGGGCATTATCCCCGTAGAGGATATTGGTATTCGGATGAAGCTCTATGTTAAGCCCCTCATAATTTCTGAAATCTGCCAGTTCTATCCTGCGAATAAACATCTTACTTTACGATCCTGATCTCATTTCCCTTGTATACCACTGTGTCACCGTCATAAAGCTTCCGGCCCCGGCGGGTATCTGCCTCACCGTTCACCAGAACCTTTCCGGCCTGGATCACTTCCTTGGCTTCCACACCGTTTTCCACCAGGTGTGCCGCCTTTAACGCCTGACCCAGCTTGATAAATTCGTCTCTTAAATGAATCTCCATGAGATCCTCACTCCTTTACTGCAGAAATTATTCCGGAACACTGAAGCTTACCGGGATCAGCAGGTAGGTATAGGTTGCCTCTGCATCCTTGATGAAGCACGGTGCCTTGGAGTTCATCATGTAGATGTTGATGTCCTCTTCGTCAATAACCTTCAGGATATCCATGAAGAATCTGGGATTGAAACCGATGGTCAGATCCTTACCGGTCTTCTCCGCAACCGCATGCTCCTCAAAGGAACCCATGTTGGAAACCAGCTTTAAGTCAATGCCTTCATCGGAAATGTCAATGATGATGGGCTTCTTGTCGCTTTCGCGGATGAACAGGGTTGCACGGTCAAAGCAGCTCATTAGCTTTCTCTTGTTGATGGTTACCTTGGTGGCATAATCCCCGGTCAGCATCTGCTCCACATGGAAGTATTCACCCTCGATGAGTCTGGATACCACAACGGTATCATCAAACTCGAACAGAATATGATTATTTGTCACATAAACCAGAACTTCACTGTCAGCTTCTCCTGTCAGGATCTTGCTGATCTCACTCAAGGTCTTTCCGGGAACGATCTTCTTGAACTTCCCGTAATCATCCTTTAACTCCACGTTGCGGATGGAGATCCGGTAGCCGTCAAGAGAGGTCACACGAAGATTGTTTCCGTTTACCTCAAAAAGCTCACCGCACATGATCTTGTTGTTCTCATTGGTTGCAATGGAGAAGATGGTCTGATTGATGACCTGCTTTAAGTCAAACTGATTGATGGTGAAGTACTGATCTCTGTCAATGGAAGGAAGCTTGGTGAACTCATCACCGTCTTTTCCTCTTACCCGGAAAAATGCCTCCTCACACTGGATCGTTACTTCGTAATTGCTGTCATTGGCCTCAATGGTCACGTCATTATCAGGAAGCTTCTTCACCATCTCGGAAAACATCTTTGCATCAATGGCAATGGTTCCCGGTGTTACGATATCACCTGAGATCACAGTAGAGATCCCCAGTTCCATGTTGTTTGCAGTTAAGGAGATCTGTCCGTTCTCCGCTTCGATCAGGATACACTCTAAGATCGGCATGGTGGTTCTTACCGGAACAGCTTTTAAAACAGTATTGACTCCTTTGATCAGCTCCTAATTGTAACATACGATTTTCATTTGGTGAAAAACTCCTTTCTGGTATTTGGGGCCGCAAGGCTCCCCTTCAATCAATCATTCAATATATTTTTTTTACAGTATCAGTATTAATAGGGGCGGTGGATTTGTGGAAATCACCGTAAACCCTTGTATTTACTTATCCCTCTCCCGGTGACAGAAAAGTGGAAAACCGTGGAAAAGAGAAGACTTATTCTTTGTTATGCACATCCCCTTCCAAAAGGGAAAATAAATCCTTTCTTTCGGAAACTTTCTTATAAACCCGATATTCACCGAAAACCCGGGATAATTCACGTTAATCCACAGAGAAAAAGTGATAACAGAGGATATTATTTTCCCGGATTTTTAAAGGATCCTTATGCCGGTGTGATCTTCTTGGTCAGGATATCGATGGTGGTGCGTACTGATTCATCCTTCTTGATGGCTTCCTCGATCTTATCGCAGCCGTTGATGACTGTGGAATGATCCTTTTTGTTGAGGGCCATGGCGATCTGCTCCAAAGAAAACTTGGTCAGCTTCCGGCTTAAGTACATACAGATATGTCTCGGGAAGACCAGATCATTGGTACGCTTGGGGGAACAGATATCTTCCGGTTGAAGATTGAAGTGGTCCGCCACCGTATTGATGATGAGCTCCAAAGTCACTTCCCGGTTATTTCCGGGGAGGATCATATCCTTTAAGGCTTCCTGAGCAACTTCCAGGGTCAACTCCCGGTTATTCAGCTTTGCGTAGGCAATGGCTGTTGTTAAAGCACCTTCCAGAACTCGGATGTTGGAAGCAATGTTGGATGCAATGTACTGAAGGATCCCGTTATCAATGTTGTAGCCTTCGATCTCTTCCTTCTTTCTGAGGATGGCCATCCTGGTCTCGTAATCAGGAGGCGTGATATCCACGGACAGACCCATCTGGAATCTGGAGCGGAGACGCTCATCTAAGACATCAAAATCCTTGGAAGGTTTATCGGAACTGAGAACGATCTGCTTTCCGTTCTCAAAAAGGTAGTTAAAGGTGTGGAAGAACTCTTCCTGAGTTGCCTGCTTACCGATAACGAACTGAATATCGTCGATCAGAAGCACATCGATCTGGCGATACTTTTCACGGAACCGGTTGATGGACACATCCTTCTGCTTTCCGATGGCTTCGATCAGCTCATTGGTAAATGTCTCACTGGTCACGTAAACGATCCTTGCACTGGGATTGTTCTTACTGATCATATGGGCAATGGAATGCATCAGGTGAGTCTTTCCGAGTCCCACGCCTCCGTAGATGAACAGAGGGTTAAAGCTTTCCGCCGGATTCTCGGCAACTGCCAGGGAGGCAGCATGAGCAAACTTATTGTTGGCACCGACCACGAAGGTATCAAAGGTATATCTGGGATTCAGTTTTACACCGATGGTAGGAATGGGCGTTACGGCCTCACTCTCTTCTGCAGCCTTTTTGGTTGCACGAAGATCCTCGGTCCAGTCCGGAGTATCCTTTTTAAAACGTACCTTGCAGCTGACGGAAGTAACGGCCTCAATACTGATCTCCAGATTGCGGGCATATTTTCTGGTGACAAAGTCGATCAGAACATCATCCTTATCTGCCGGAACCAGTACGTTCAGAGTATCGTCAAAAAAAGACCCCGGCTTTAAAGGTTTGATCCAGGTCTCATAGGATACTTTGGTGATATCATATTCGTTGATCATGTAATCGATGATATCCAGCCATTTACTTTGAATCAGGTCGATCTCAGACATATTTGTTTCCTCATTTCAGTCTTTCCTGTATCCCGGGTTTTCATCCTTTCGGAAAATGATCATTTTTCCCTTACTTTTAATAAGGAAGAAATCCATGTCAAAATGACAAAACCCGACAATAACCAAGAATATTTTACCTCATATACGCCAAAAATTCAATGGAAAATAAAAAAATCCGGAATATGCGGGTAAATCGGCTAAAATGGCGTATTTAAGCGAAATCGGGCGAAATGTGGAAAATGGGGGTTTTTCAGTTTGGGAAAAAAGGGGGATTTTGTACCTATTTCTGCAGTCATCACGCAGGTATTTCTTTCTTACCGAGTAAGTACAAACAGATCAGCACATGTTTTTTCACGTTTATTCTTGAAACAGGGACTTCCCTTCCGAGATTGTCAATAAGTTTTTCGGTAAAATATGTGGATAAGTGAATAACTTTTAAATTTTCTGTGGATAACAGGTGAAAGAAGGAAAATCAGGATCCGGTTTTGGGAGTTTTACGGACCATATTTCCACAGAGTTGTTAACATCATTGAGGATAAATCCACGTGAAAATCGCTTGAAAAACTGAAAAATAAAGGAAAAACGGAAAAGTTATCCCCAAATTGTAGAGAAAAAGTTGATAACTTATTGACTGTTGATCTATCCACAGAAACGAAAATGAGCCCGGTGGATAATTTTTTTCGAGATGTGGATAAAATGTCAAATATTTGGGAGTTATCCACATTTTCCCGGATTTCCTGTTGAAAAAGGGCCTGAAACCGGACCCGGATTTCCGAAAAACCGCTCGGTTCAAAGGTTTCAGGCCCAAAAAGTTCTTGACTTCATTTTCCGATTTTTATATAATCAAGTTTGCTACGTTAAAATGACGTTCCATGCTTTCGTCCGGAAATGGAAGCGAAAAATGGCGCGGAACATATATTTTAAGCCGTTCCGCAGGAAAACGAAAAACATTATACGGAGGATTTTATACCATGAAAATGACATTTCAGCCGAAGAACAAGCAGCGTTCAAAGGTTCACGGATTCAGAAAGAGAATGAGCACAGCTAACGGAAGAAAGGTGCTTGCAGCAAGAAGAGCTAAGGGAAGAAAGGTTCTTTCCGCTTAATTTACGGATGGCCGGCTTTGGCCGGCTTGGATGAAACTTTCAGTTTTTCCTATTAATAAGGAAACGGTTTCCGAGGGAAGAGGATCCTGTTTACAGTTTCTTCTTATATAAGGAAGCCGGAGTCATGAGGAATATTTATGAAGAATATTATTTCTCTGAAGAATTACCGGGAATTCAAACAGGTGTATGATGCAAAGAACGTCTATGCCAACAGGCTCCTGGTAATGTATGTAAGACCGAATGGCAGTGATGAGAAGAGACTCGGCATCACTGTCAGCAAAAAGGTCGGTAACAGTATCGTGAGGCACAGAGTGACCCGGCTGATCCGGGAAAGCTATCGCCTGCACAAAGAGTCTTTCCGGACAGGCTGTGACGTTGTGTTTGTTGCAAAAAATAATGCAAAAGATCAGGGATACAGAGACATAGAGAAAGCAATGCTTCACTTGATGAAGCTGCATGGTTTTACGGAATCGAAGTGAATTAGTGATGAAAGAATTATTGAAAAAACTGGAAAGCGGATTGCTGAAGTTTTTTATCCTGGCCATCCGGTTCTACCAGATCGTACTTTCACCCTGGAAAGTACATTGTCACTGCAGGTTTACTCCAACCTGTTCGGCCTATGCCATTGAAGCTCTGAAAAAACACGGGCTTATCAAAGGCACGGGACTTGCCGTTTGGAGGATCCTGAGATGTAACCCCTTCTCCAAGGGGGGGTTTGACCCTGTACCCTGAAAATTAAGTTGCTAGGAGGCAAGATTGGACTTATTTATTGTCGTTGCGACACAAAGTAATTATATTTTTCCGATCAAGCAGGCTGCCTGGCTTCTCGGACAGGTCATGAACTGGATCTTCAACTTTCTTGACATGTTCGGGGTTGGTAACATTGGACTCAGTATCATTTTGTTTACGATCATCGTCAATCTGATCCTGCTCCCGATGACCATCAAGCAGCAAAAATACACCAAATTGAATTCGGTCATGATGCCTGAGATCCAGGCAATCCAGGCCAAGTACAAAAGCGCAGGTAACGATCAGGAAGCAATGATGCGCCAGAACCGTGAGATCCAGGAGGTCTATGAGAAGTACGGTACCTCTCCCACCGGTTCCTGTCTGTATCTGCTTGTCCAGATGCCCATTCTGTTCGGTCTCTATCAGGTAATTTACAAGATCCCCGGATACGTTGTAAAGGTAAGAGCCGTATACACAGGTGTTTTGGATCAGATCGTAGGTGCGATCGGATCAGACCAGGCTCTTTACAACAAGTTCCTGGAGTTCTATTCCGCCAACTACAATCTGGCAAATTCCAAGAATCACGGGATCGAAGCCATTACCCAGTTAGCAGAAGATGAGAATGTCCGTAATTACATTATCGATATGCTGTACAACCTGAAGTTTTCCGAATGGGATACTTTGGCTGCCACATTCAATATCGATATCTCCTCTTCTCTTGATGCGATCAACAAGATGAACACCTTCCTTGGTGTCAATCTTTCCCAGTCCCCTTCCACCTATGTGAAGAATATCGGTGTCTTCGGTTTAGGTCTTACGGCCATCGCCGTTCTGATCCCCGTACTCTCCGGTGTTCTGCAGTTCATTTCCGTGAAAATGACTACCATGCAGCAGGAAAAGGATCAGGGAGCGACTAAGAAGTCTTCTGAGCCCGGAACCATGGAAAGCTCCATGAAGATGATGAACAACATCATGCCGATCATGTCGATCGTGATCTGTTTCTCACTTCCTACCGGTCTCGGAATCTACTGGGTAGCATCCAGCGTTGTCAGAATGGCAATCCAGTTCTTCGTAAATCTTTATCTGAAGAAGCTGGACATCGATGTCATGGTTGCCAAGAATATTGAAAAAGCGAATAAGAAACGTGAGAAAAAAGGCCTTCCCCCCACAAGAGTCTCTGCGGTAGCCGGAAAGAATGTCAAGAACATTCAGTCCGAATCCGAGGAGCAGCGTAAGGCAAGGGAAAGCAAGGATGCAGAGGATCGCGAGCGCAGGATCAAGGAATCCAGCGATTTCTATTCCAAAGGAAGTTCCGGAAAAGGAAAGCTTTCCTCAAGAGCCAATATGGTAAAGCAGTATAACGAAAAACATGATAATTAAGGATCTTTCGGATCCGTGGAGGCTTTAGATGGCAGAATTTATCACAGTATCCGCCAAAACCGTTGAGGAAGCCGTAACAGAAGCCAGCATCAAGCTTGGTGTTGTCAGCGATCATGTGGAATATGAAGTCGTTGAAAAAGGATCTTCCGGCGTATTCGGATTTGGTAGCAAGCCTGCAGTGATCAGAGCTTGGGAGAAGGACGAAGCCGCTATTGCTGCAGAAGAAGCAGCAAAGGCAGCTGAGGAAGCGGCTAAGGCAGCCGCTGCTGCAGAAGCAGAAAGAGCAGCTAAGGAAGCAGAGGAGAAGGCAGCAAAGCTTGCTGCTGAGGCTAAGGCAGTTGAAGCAGCCGTTGTTCAGGAAAGCAAAACAGAGACTGCTGCTCCCGCTGAGGAAGAAGCTCCCGCCCGTCCTAAGAAGGTAGTTCCCGAAGGTAAGGATTTCATGACCGAAGGCAGAGCCTTTCTGGTAGATCTCCTTGACAAGATGGGACTCGAATCAGAAGTCATCATGAACTATGATGAAGCAGAAAACACCGTAAACATTGAGATCAAGGGCGGCGATATGGGCATGCTGATCGGCAAGCGCGGTCAGACTCTTGATTCCATCCAGTATCTGGTAAACCTGGTACTGAACCGTTACAGCGAGGACTATGTAAGAGTTAAGCTCGATACCGAGAATTATCGTGATCGCAGAAAGGAAACTCTTGAGGGCCTGGCAAAGAGGATCGCAAAGAAGGTTGCCGAAAACGGCCGCAGCGTATCCTTGGAGCCCATGAATCCTTACGAGAGACGCATCATCCACTCCGCTCTTCAGGATGACAAATATGTCTACACCATGAGCGACGGTGAAGAACCCTACAGACATGTAGTGATCCTCTTAAAGAAGGATGTTAAGCCCCTCGGCTCTTACCGCAGAGACGGCAAGTACGGTTACGGCCGTTCCCGTCAGGGCGGTTACTCAGGCGGTCGCGGCGGTTACCGCGGAGGCAACAGAAACTCCGGCGGACGCAGAGAATACGGCAAGGGTCGTTACAACCAGAGCCGTAACAATGACAGACCCCAGTCAGGAAACAGCTCTTCCAATTCGGAAGGCGGTGTAAAGCTCGATGACCTGACTTGATTCAGGGTCAAAAGAGAACGAAATAAGATCGGGGATTGTCGAAATGAGGCAATCCCCCCTTTTATTTTTGTAATAGGTGATCGAAAAATGATGCAGGAACCGGGAGTGCGAAGCACGGAGGTTCCGGTACAAAAAAAGTATCATGTTATGATCAAAGAATGTCAGGAAGGAGAAACCATGGAGACAGAAAAGAATGTTCAGGGAAATGTAACCGCACCTTGCGAAGTTCCTGCCAAAGGCAGTTCCGAGAGTATGGAACCCACCATTGCTGCCATTGCTACGGCACTCAGTCCCTCGGGCCTCAGCATTATCCGCCTTTCCGGAGTGGATGCGGTAGAAATTGCAGACCGGGTATTTTGCGGAAGCACTTCTTTATCCGAGGCACCTTCCCATACCATCCACTACGGCCACATTGTTGACCGGGAGGAAGTCATTGATGAAGTCATGGTCCTTCTGATGCGGGGACCGAAGAGCTATACCAGGGAAGATACGGTGGAGATCGACTGCCACGGAGGAGTCTATGTGACCCGCCGAATCTTGGAGGCGGTGCTTCATGCAGGTGCTGCTCTGGCTGCTCCCGGGGAATTCACCAAACGGGCATTTCTAAACGGCCGCATTGACTTATCGGAAGCAGAGGCCGTGATCGATGTCATCAATTCCCAGAACGATTTTGCACTCCGCTCCTCTCTCTCCCAGCTTTCGGGAAAGCTTTCCGGGCGGATCCGGAGCATCCGGGATCTGTTACTGAATGACATGGCCATGATCGAATCGGCCTTGGACGATCCCGAACATTTTTCCTTAGAGGGAATGAACGAGACCTTCCTCTCTCATGCGGATCAGGCAACCCAAGAACTGAAGGAGCTGAAACGCCGTTCGGGTCAGGGCCGGATCTTAAAGGAAGGGATCCGGACTGTCATTGTAGGCAAGCCCAACGTAGGAAAATCTTCTCTTCTGAATCTTCTTTCCGGAACGGACCGGGCCATAGTCACGGATCAGGAGGGAACCACCAGAGATATTCTGGAGGAACACATCCGCATCGGTTCTCTTACTCTGAATCTGATCGACACCGCAGGGATCCGGGAGACAGAAGATATTGTCGAGAAGATCGGCGTGGAAAGAGCCAAGGAAGTCATGAGTCAGGCGGATCTGGTACTCTTTGTCATTGACATTTCCCTGGATCTGGATGACAATGACCGGAAGATCTTTTCCATGATCTCCGAGAAAAATACCATCATCATCTTGAACAAATCCGACTTGGAGCATAAAATAACCAAAGAAGAGATCCTTCAGAATCTGAAGGATCAGACGAATATTCCGATCCTGAACATGTCCGCCCGGTTTGACGCCGGAACGGATGAGCTGGAGGAGACGCTGATGCAGCTCTTCTCCGAGGGGAAGATCGATTACGATCAGGAGCTGTTTGTCACCAATGAGCGTCACCTGGCTCTCATCGATGAGGCACTCTCCTCTCTCGCCATGGTTCGGGAATCCATTCAGAATGAACTTCCGGAGGACTTCTACACCATCGATCTGATGAACGCTTACAGCGCACTCGGATCCATTATCGGAGAAGCCGTGGAGGAAGATCTTGTGAACAGGATCTTCGAGAAGTTCTGCATGGGTAAGTAACGCAGACTGGAATAATAAGTTACGACAGAGATCATCCCGAAGAAGTACTGTGTCGGGAAAGAACAGATCTATATGATTTAGGAGAAAACAATGCCGGTTTTAGAAGAATCCTATGATGTTGTGGTAGTCGGTGCAGGTCATGCCGGCTGCGAGGCTGCTCTGGCATCTGCCAGACTGGGTCTGGAGACCATTGTATTTACCGTCAGCGTGGACAGCATAGCCATGATGCCCTGCAATCCCAACGTGGGCGGCAGCTCTAAGGGTCATCTGGTCCGTGAAGTTGATGCTCTTGGCGGGGAAATGGGTAAGAACATTGACGCCACCTTCCTTCAGTCCAAGATGCTGAATGAATCCAAGGGTCCTGCGGTGCACTCACTGCGTGCACAGGCCGATAAGCATGCCTATACCGACCGGATGCGGAAGGTCATGGAGAATACCGAGCATCTGACCATCCGTCAGGGTGAGGTGGCAAAGCTTCTGACCGACCCTGCAGATCCTTCGAAGATCGCCGGAGTGGAAACGGTTTCAGGTGCCATCTATCATGCGAAAGCTGTGGTCCTGGCTACCGGAGTTTATCTTCGTGCCCGTTGCATCTACGGAGATGTCAGCAACTACACCGGTCCCAACGGACTCATGGCTGCCAATCATCTGACGGCTTCCCTTCAGGAGCTGGGCATCGAGATCCTCAGATTCAAGACCGGAACTCCCGCCAGAGTTGACAAGCGGAGCATTGATTTTTCCAAAATGGTGGAGCAGAAGGGCGATGAGCGCATTGTGCCGTTTTCATTTTCCACGGATCCCGATTCCATTCAGAAGGAACAGGTCTCCTGCTATCTGACCTATACGACTCTCGAGACTCACAAGATCATCCGGGATAATCTTGACCGGTCTCCGCTTTTTTCCGGAACCATTGAAGGAACCGGCCCCAGATATTGTCCCTCCATCGAGGACAAGGTGGTGCGCTTTGCAGACAAGGACCGTCATCACGTGTTCATTGAGCCCGAGGGCCTCTACACCAACGAAATGTATCTGGGCGGCCTCTCCTCTTCTCTTCCGGAGGATGTTCAGTATGCCATGTACCGCACCATTCCCGGCCTGGAGAATGTCAAGATCGTGAGAAATGCTTACGCCATTGAGTACGACTGCATCAATCCCCGTCAGCTGAAGCCCACGCTGGAGCTGAAGGCCTACAGCGGGCTGTACTGCGGCGGACAGATCAACGGAAGCTCCGGCTATGAGGAGGCAGCGGCCCAGGGTCTTATTGCCGGTATCAATGCCGCCCTTCATGCCCTCGGCAGAGAGGAACTGACGCTTCTTCGAAGCGAAGCTTACATTGGTGTGCTGATCGACGACCTTGTGACCAAGGAAACTCAGGAGCCTTACCGGATGATGACCTCCCGCTCCGAGTACCGTCTGCTCCTTCGTCAGGACAATGCGGATCTTCGTCTTACCGAAAAGGGTTATCAGATCGGTCTGGTCACCGAAGAGGCATACCGGAAAATGATCTTCAAAAAGGAAACGGTAGAGTCTGAGATCCAAAGACTTTCCGAGGAATATGTGGGAACCACTCCCGCCGTTCAGGAATTCCTGACATCACACGGTTCCACGGAACTGAGGAGCGGTGCTTCTCTTGCAGAACTTGTGAGACGTCCGGAGCTTTCCTATGAAATGCTTGCGGAGCTGGATCCTCACAGACCTGCCTCCGTTACTCCCGAGATCGCCGAGCAGATCAATATCAACATGAAGTATGAGGGATACATCAAGCGTCAGAAGGAACAGATCGAACGGTTCACCAAGCTGGAAGATAAGAAGCTGGATCTGAACCTTGATTATTCCACCATCTTCGGCCTTCGTCTCGAAGCTGCTCAGAAGCTGAACCGCTTCCGTCCTTCCTCCATAGGACAGGCATCCCGAATCCAGGGTGTGTCCCCCGCAGATATCTCCGTTCTTCTGGTCTATCTGAAGTCCGGGAAGAAAAAAGACAAATCCGAGAGTGATCCGGAGGAATGAAACTATATCAGGTTACGGGCGTTATATTGATTTAATATAACGACTGAAATATAAAATCCGACGGAATATTGGATCCGAGGCCGTCGAAATCGTTTAATAACAACATAAACCTATAACCGTTGTTATATAACTTGTTTTGTTGATAACTCACCCGGAAATCCGTCGAAAAATGTGTTTTTCGAAAGAGTTATTCACAATCCGAGTGATAAATCCACAGAATTTCAGTGGATAACATATTTTTATCAGGGGATAAGTACTCATGGACAATCTGAACTTTATCATCACATATTTTAATAATTGTAAACTGCCGATCACCGAAGACCAGGCCGGAAAGCTTCTCCGCTACTATGAATTTCTGGTGGAATATAACGAAAAGGTGAACCTGACCGCCATCACAGACTTCGAAGATGTGGTCAAAAAGCATTTTGCGGACAGTGCAGCACTTCTCCCTTTGATCCGTGAGAAGATGGCTGAATCGGAAGGGGCTACCCTCTCACTCATCGATGTGGGAACCGGAGCAGGCTTCCCCGGAATGGTTTTGAAGATCCTGGAGCCGGAACTGAAGGTAACACTTCTGGATTCCCTCAATAAAGGGATCCTTTTCCTGGAGGAACTCATCCGGATCCTTGAACTGGACCGCAGAACCGTGGTTCCGGTTCACGGACGTGCCGAAGACACCGGACATGTTTTTGCTCATCGTGAAAAGTATGATTTTGCAGTGTCCCGTGCAGTAGCAAACCTCACAACTCTTTCCGAATACTGCATTCCCTTTGTAAAACAGGGTGGCTCCTTTGTGGCTTACAAGTCCCAGGCGGCAGACGAAGAACTTGCTGCTTCTGCATTTGCCATCAAAAAGCTGGGCGGAGATACTCCTGTGAAGGTTCCGGTATCACTTCCGGATCTTGATGCAGAACGGAATCTGATCGTGATTCCCAAGATCCGCCAGACTCCTAAGGCATATCCCAGAAAGGCAGGAACCCCTGCAAAGAGCCCTTTGGCTGAGTGATTATAGCTTACCGGATAAAAAAGACCTCTTTAACTGAATTATAAGAAGTCTTTTTGCTGAATGATAAGATTTTATAACCCCGGAGATTCAAGGAAATCTCCGGGGTTTTGCTATTGATTCAAATTCTTGTGTGATTACTTGATCAACTGGGAAAGTTCATCAGGACGCTCCAAAGCTGCCATTGCTTTTGCCTGATTCATGATCCGGCACTTGCAGTTCTTGGAAAGCTTCATGATGGCGGATGCATTTTCCGCGGATTCCGGTGTGGGCTCACAAAGAATGAGTCTGATCGGAATGGAAAGTTTGGTCAATGCATCGGAAATATCAATGTTTGTGAAGTGTGCATTTATGGAGTTTACAAGGTAGATAGCCTTGTTTTGCTTGGTATGCGCAGCTTTGTACATTGATTTCCAGTCATAGGAATAATAGGAAGCAATGTTGTAGAAACCTTCATGGTCCAACCGGTACTGGATGGCCTTCTTGGTATGCTTCATATTATAAATAAAAGGTCCGATTGCCGGAATTGATCTGATCCCGTAGAGGATCCTGTCAAGAATGCAGGTTCCCTTCTTTCCATCATCCAGGGAGCCGGGATTCAGCATGGTGATCTTTGTGAAAAGATCCTCACGAAGCACAGCTGCCATAACACCGAAGGCTGAACTGCTTCCGGAAGTTACCAAATGTACAGGCTCTTTAATGACATCCCTTACAAACTGATAGATCAGCGAGGAAAACATAAAGTTTGTATAGATCATGTAGCATTTGTCAGATCTTCCGCATCCGATCAGATCTACGGAATATACCGTATGATCTTTTGCCAGATAAGGGATCATCCTGGACCACTCATAACTGCTTCCGTAACCATCATAGAGGTTATGGATCAAAAGCACAGGGGAACCCTGGCCAGTTTTATTATAGTATATATTACCGAGCGAAGATTCATAAATCTTTCCTTTGGAAGAAAGCAGATAAGGAAGATTTTCGGTATACTTAGCGATGGATT
>JAGACB010000101.1 GCA_017614345.1 Lachnospiraceae bacterium | reverse complement strand
TGTAGACCAGATCGGTTACGAACTGATCTGCGAACAGGTATTTGAGCAGGTTGACTTCCTTCTTCAGAAAAAGGATGAAGTCGGAAAGTTCGACAACCAGACCACCTATGATATGTTCAGCGGTCTCGGCGGAACCCTGACAAATAATACCAACCGGGATCTGTCCCACGTGGCCATCCTTGTAGAAGACAAGATCTATTACGTAGGAGATTGGAAGATAGGTCAGACCATTCAGCTTGACACGCTGAAGTCTGACACTCTTACCAAATACAGCTGGAGCACTTCACAGGGTACCATCACTCCCAAGCAGGCAGCACAGAACGTTCTCGGAAAGAAGGAGACCAATATGCTTCTCGGCTTCCTCTTCGGAAGCAACGGTGCTTCTTATAAGAAGGATCAGGCGAGAATGGCCCTTGTTGAGGAATATGCACTCACCAGATACACACGTTCTTCTTATATGGCAGCTGTCTTCGGGTTCTCCGAATCCGATGAGACCTACGGACAGGCAGCAGACGGAAAGTGGAAGGAATACGGACAGACACTGGTATACAGTGATATCCTCCTGAATCCTCACACCGCAGCATCCCTTCGGAATATCAAGCCTTCCGTACAGCCTGCTGTTGATCCGGCAGCAAAGGGTTATATCAACCAGGAAACCAGTATGTCGGATTCCTCCAAGACCTTCCTGGTCGCCTATAACATGGATACCATTGACTTTGGTTACACCATCTCGGGAGATGACAAGAGAGCATTCTTCGTTTCTTCCGTAGATGATATCACCGGACAGAGTTCCGATCCTTACTCATTCAGCTACAGTTACTACTCGGAATTCCGAGGAACCATCTGGGTTTACAATTACACCACAGGCGGCAAGGATAGCTTTGCACCGGGAGATTCGATCCCGCTCGGCGTTGATTCCCCTTATGTGAGAAACGGAATGATGCTGGTAACCTTTGAAAATGATCCGAGTCAGACGTATGAGGATATCGTTATCCCCGAACTTTATGTTGAGAAAGGAGAGTAATACGGAATATGCTGATTATCAAAGATCTGTATAAATTCTACGGTAAGTTTTCCGCCCTCTCCGGTCTTAACATGCATGTGAACAAAGGCGACCTGTACGGCTTTGTGGGCCCCAACGGCGCCGGTAAGACAACGACCATGAGGATCTGTGTGGGACTTCTCGCAGCCGACGGCGGAGAGATCTTCATTGACGGTGAGGAAGTCCTCCACAACACAGACAGGATGAAGGAGAAGATCGGATACGTTCCGGACTTCTTCGGAGCCTACGACAATATGACTGCCATCGAGTACCTTCAGTACTATGCGGCAACCTACGGATTCCAGGGGGAAGATACCCTGAAGATGTGTGAAGGACTTCTGGATCTGGTAAAGCTTTCCGATAAGCGTGATACGGATGTCAACGGTCTTTCAAGAGGTATGAAGCAGAGACTCTGTATGGCAAGAGGTCTGGTACACAATCCCGACCTTCTGTTCCTGGACGAGCCGGCCTCCGGTCTCGATCCGAGAGCCAGATACGAGCTGAAGCTGATCCTCAGAAACTTAACGGACATGGGCAAGACCATTGTCATCAGCTCCCATATCCTTGCGGAGCTGGCGGAAATGTGTAACAGTGTCGGTATCGTGGACCGCGGAAGAATGGTTCTTTCCGGTGATATCGAAGAACTCCTGCACAGCGCAAGATTCATGAATCCCCTGATGATCTCTGTAGAGGGTGCGGATCAGCAGCGTGCAGTCATGGTGATCCGTCAGATCCCCGCAGTAAAGCAGGTTCGGGTTCAGGGCCGCCAGATCGTGGTCCAGCTTGACGGTGGTCAGGAGATCGAACAGTACATCTTAAGAACCCTGATCAATAACAATATTATGGTTTCCTCCTTCCGAAGAGACGAAGGTTCTCTCGAGGAACTGTTCATGAAGATGACGGGTAAGAGCCTGACCGCTGAAGAAGAGCCGGCTGACCCGAAGAACAGAAAAGCCGCAAAAGGAAGGAAGGTGGGATGAGATGAAGATCAAAAACGCAGTTCTCTGGAAAGAGATGGCCATCGATATGAAGAAGGCCCGTTACATTGTCCTGATCACGACATTGGTCGCTCTCCTTTCCTTTGCAGCAGCAGGCTTTGTAGCCATAGTCGGGATCGCATCCATTAACTTCAGCACGATCCCTTATAAGACCGGAAGTGTGTATCTGACGGTTTGTATCATTTGTGAAGCAGCCATCCTGGCACTCATTATCCCAATCTTCTGTGCGGGTTCCATAACGGCGGAACGGGAGAAACAGACCATGGAGGTCCTGCTCACCACCAAGATGTCAACCTGGGAGATCGTCAAAGGAAAATTCTTAGCGCCGATCCTTCTGGCAGCACTGATCATCCTTTGTATCCTTCCGATCCTTTCGGTCGGATATCTCTACGGAGGTCTTCCTCTGTGGCAGCTTCTGGTTTACACCTTACTGCTGATCTTCTGGATCATGTACATCTGTACCTTCTGTATGTACTGCTCCGCCATCAGCACCAGAACCATCTTTTCACTGGTTCTGTCCTTCGTGATCATGATGCTGATCCTTGGACTTTCCATTATCCTTGTGATCGGTGCATGTCTGATCATTGCAGTGGTCAACGAACTGGGTATGGATTTCCTTCGGACCTATTATCCGAATATCTATTCCGCAGTCAACGGCTTCAAGCTTCCGGTGACACCGCCCATTTTCCTGTTGTATCTGAACCCGCTGGTATCCTTCTATGAACTGCTGGTAAGGATGTTCGGTTTCGGATTTGACGGAGAAAGCTACACCATGGCAGCCATCATCTCTGAGGTCAGCGGCGGAACCCTTACGGAGAACTTCATTTTCAGCCGCTTCTGGCTGGAGATCTCCATTGTCCTTCAGGCACTGGTTGGATTCATCGTTCTCAAAGCTTCTGCCAGAGTTATGAATCCTCTCCGCAATGCGAAGAAGAGAATGCAGAGAAATGAAAAGCGTATCGCCGAGATCGAAGCAGCCCGCGAAGAAAAGCGTCGCCTTGCCATCAACAACGGAACCTATCAGGCTCAGATGGAGCAGGTTTGGGGAACCGAAGGTGCTATGGCAGCCGATTGGAAATCCGACGGAGAAGCAGCTGCAGAAGCTGCCGGCGCAGATTATGAATCCATGATCGCAGGCGCTGCCGGTGCAGCCGGATTTGCCGGAGCCGCAGCTCAGCCTCAGGCTCCCGATCCTTTCGCAGGAGCACAGCCTCAGATGCAGGCGCAGAACCCCTATGCAGGAGTTCAGCCCCAGGCTCAGCAGGTACAACCTCAGATGCAGGCACAACCTCAGCCTCAGATGCAGGCGCAGAACCCTTACACAAATGTTCAGCCTCAGGCACCGGATCCCTTTGCGGGAGCTCAGCCCCAGGCTCAGCAGGTACAACCTCAGGCACAGCCTCAGCCTCAGGCACCGGATCCCTTTGCGGGAGCTCAGCCCCAGGCTCAGCAGGTACAGCCTCAGATGCAGGCACAACCTCAGCCGCAGATGCAGGCGCAGAACCCTTACACAAATGTTCAGCCTCAGGCACCGGATCCCTTTGCGGGAACTCAGCCTCAGGCTCAGGTACAACCTCAGATGCAGGTACCTCCTCAGGCAGCACAGCCTCAGGTAACACAGCCTCAGGCAGCACAGCCTCAGGCGGAACCGGAGATCCGGGGGCTGAAAGAGCCTTGGATCCAGCCCGCATCTCAGGATGATGCTCCGTATCCGTTTGCTTCTCCGAAGAAGGAAGAGGAGACAGGCACTTCAGAAAGCGAAGAGCCCTATCATTATCCCTTTGGAAATCCCGGCGGGAACGGAAACGATCCTCAGTAACGGATCAGAACCTTTGACGCAAAAAAAGTCAAAGAGGTTGACGGCGATCAAACAATGTTTGATCACGGATTGTTGCAGGCCTTCGACCTGCAACTTAAAAAGGAGTGGATCTTATGGCAGGAAAGAATCAAACAACAGCATCGATCATTTCCTATATCAAAAGTGTACGGACCAGGATTCAGGTTAACCGCATCTTCAAGTTCTTCATGCTGGGTGCGGTAGCCGGAATGACTGCGGCAGCCATTGCAAACGGTATCTCACTGATCGTCCCGTTCTTCTACGTGATCCCGGTGAGTATCGTCCTCTTCGGAGCCGGCTGTATGATCGGTCTGCTGATCCCGTTGTTCACGGGACCGTCATTGGAACGTGCAGCACTGATCGGTGACAGCTTCGGTCTTCAGGAAAGAGTGACCACGGCTTATCAGAACCGGAACGATAACAGCAATATCGCTATGATCCAGAGACAGGATACGGTAGCCCGGATCAAGAAGGTATCCCTTCGGAAAGAAATCCCCTTCCGGATCCCGTGGAAAGAGTTCCTTGCACTTCTCGTTGCAACGATCCTGACGGTAGTTGCCATCATGCTTCCTTCCGCAGCAAAAGAAACAGCTCAGAACCGTAATGAGTTAAAGAAGCTGATCGCTCAGGAAGAAAAGAAGATGGAGGAAATGCAGAAAGAGATCGAGAAGAACGATAAGCTGACTGAAGAGCAGAAAGCCGAACTGAACGATATCTTTGAAAATGCCAAGAAAGAGCTGAAAGAAGCTCAGAGTAAAGAAGACGTTGACAAGGTCGAAGAGCGACTTGAGACCAAACTGGCCCAGGCGGCCAATGAGAGCGGAAAACAGGCCGAGGAATATGAGAACGGCAAGCAGGAAGCCCAGGAGAAACTAAACGGCTCGAAAGAAGAGCAACAGCAGGCCGTGAACGATCTTCAGAAAATGGCTCAGGAAAATCACGACGAAAAGCTGAAGGAGATCGCCGATAACATGCAGAAGGATCTGGATGAGAAGGGTGAGGTCTCCGAGGAGAATAAGAAAGAGGCGGAAGAACAGCTTGAGCAGGGAAGCCAGCAGGCTCAGAACCAGCAGCAGGCTGCAAATGAAGCTCTGAATCAGACGGAAAACCTTCAGAATCCTCCTTCTCAGCAGCTTGCTCAGAACCAGCAGGGTCAGCAGGGTCAGCAGGGCCAGGATCCGAATGGCCAGCAGGGCCAGGATCCGAATGGCCAGCAGGGCCAGGATCCCAACGGTCAGCAGAATCCTAACGGACAGAACCCGAACGGTCAGAATCCCAACGGTCAGAATCCTAACGGACAGAACCCGAACGGCCAGAACCCGAACGGACAGAACCCGAACGGTCAGAATCCCAACGGACAGAATCCCAACGGACAGAACCCGAACGGCCAGAACCCGAACGGACAGAACCCGAACGGTCAGAATCCTAACGGACAGAATCCCAACGGTCAGAATCCCAACGGCCAGAACCCCAACGGACAGAACCCGAACGGCCAGAACCCCAACGGCCAGGATCCGAATGGTCAGAATCCAAATGGACAGAATCCCGGCGGACAGGACCCCAACGGACAGAATCCCGGCGGAGGACAGCCCGGTGGTGGACAGCCCGGAGGACAGCCCGGTGGACAGCCCGGAGGACAGCCCGGTGGATCCGGTGATGATCCGAACGGTAGCGGCGGAAGCGGCAGCGGCGGCGGCTGGAACTACGGAAGTGATGTAGGACAGGAAGGTCTCTACACTCCTACCGGAAAAGAACAGCTGACAATTCCGAATGTCGGTAATGACGCAAACCTTGAAGGTAAATTGAACGGCAACGGCAGCGGTTATACCCAGGAATCAGACCAGTCCCTTACCTGGAGCGGTAACCGTGTGGATTACGACCAGGTGATCGGTAATTACACCGATCAGGCCTACAGCAACTTGAACAACAGTGAGATCCCGAAATCCATGCAGGACATGGTTAAGGATTATTTCGTAGAGTTGAATCAGTAAGCCTCAAACTTACATCTGATCTTTAAAGAATTGAATCAGTAACGAGATACGCCCGTTGAAGCGGTTGCATATGCGCCGCTTCCGGGCATTTTCGGGAATTATCCCCTTGAATACATTTGCCTTACTTTCGGGCAAAAACCAATCGAAAAACTATTCTGAAACGTTGAAAGGAACCAAAGGAAAATGGAAGTCAGAGAACAGGATTTGAGAACCATCGTGCAGAGAATCGGCATGTGTGAGGCGGAGATCGGAAAAGCCATCATCGGTCAGAAGGATGTGGTACGCCAGGTCATCCTCGCACTTATGACAAACGGAAACGTCCTTCTTGAGGGTGTTCCGGGACTTGGAAAAACCCAGCTTGTCAAGACCATCGCGCGCGTATTTGATATTGAATTCTCCAGAATTCAGTTTACCCCCGACCTGATGCCGGCCGACGTAACCGGTACCAACCTGATCGTAAAGGAGAATGGTCAGAACGTATTCAAATTCGAAAAGGGACCTGTTTTTGCAAACATCGTCCTGGCCGATGAGATCAACCGTGCTACCCCCAAGACGCAGTCAGCGCTTCTGGAGGCCATGCAGGAGAAGACCGTTACCGTAGGTAATGAGACCTATCAGCTGCCTCAGCCTTATATTGTTCTGGCAACCCAGAACCCCATCGAGAACGAGGGTACCTATCCTCTGCCCGAGGCGCAGCTTGACCGTTTCCTGTTCAAGATCTACGTAAATTTCCCGAGCCTCGAAGAGCTCAAGCAGATCATGGACGTAACGGTGACCAACAAGAAGGTGGAGCTGACTCCCATCATGAGCGCTCCCGAGATCCTGTTTATCCGTGACGTGATCCGTGAGATCCCCATCGCAGATGCGGTAAATGAATACGCACTGAAGCTTGTTGTAGCAACCCATCCCGAGGTTCCGGGAGCACCGGAGATCACCAAGAGATATATCTCCTGCGGAGCATCTCCCCGTGCGGCTCAGGCCATCTACCAGACCTCCAAGGCAAGAGCACTGATGGAAGGCAGACTGAACGTATCCTTCGATGATATCAAGGCAGTTGCTTATCCGGCGCTCAGACACAGACTGGCACTGAACTTTGAGGCACTTTCCGACGGAATGACCGCAGACCGGATCATCCACGGTATTATTGAGTCTGTAAAAATTTAATGGACTATTCCTATAAATGGTAGGTAGTTATGGCAGATAATGAGATTTTTAACGCGGAGTTTTATCAAAAACTGAATACCTTGCGGATGACCATGAAAATGCATCTGGCTGCCGGTATGAGCGGCGGAAGAAAGTCGAATGCCAAGGGTAGCTCCGTTGAGTTCTCCGATTTCCGTGAATACATCCTCGGTGACGATATCCGAAGGATCGACTGGAATGCCTACGGACGGTTTGACAAGCTCTTTGTCAAGCTGTTCATGGAGGAGAAGGAGGGTGAGTTCCACCTCTTCATCGACGGAAGTAAGTCCATGGATTTCGGCGAGAAGTCCAAAGCGGTATGCGCATCCCGGATCGCCGGTGCTCTTTCCTATGTGGTCCTGCAGAATCTGGATCGTCTGTACATTCACAAGCTCTACGGCAGTTCCGTGACCAGCGACAAAGGTGTGACCGGGCGACAGGCATTTGCCCGTGTGATCAAGAGTCTGGAGGGGATCCACTATGATTCCGATACGGATCTTTTGGGAGGCATCAGCCGTTCACAGTTAAAGCGCAGAGGCGTTTCCGTGGTGATCTCGGATTTCTATACCACGGATCTTGAGCCCATGCTGAAGTATCTGGCGTTCCATAAGCAGGAGATCGTGCTGGTGCAGGTGCTTTCGAGAGAAGAGATCGATCCGAAGTTTGAAGGAACCGTGAAGCTTCTCGA
Organism: Lachnospiraceae bacterium; assembly: GCA_017614345.1. GTDB lineage: Bacteria > Bacillota > Clostridia > Lachnospirales > Lachnospiraceae > JAGACB01. Next base: position 5,757 of record JAGACB010000101.1, on the reverse strand, counting down.
CAGCGAGACGGACGGAAACGTGCGGATCACCATGAGCGGCGGTCTGATCAAGGAATACCGTGACAGCTATGAGAAGTTTTTGAAAAATATCGATGCACTGGCCAAGAAGTATTCGACCCAGTACATTCGTGTGGCATCGGATGAGAGCCTGGACGCCATCATGTTCGGCGCTCTTTCCAAACTCGGAACCGGCTGATCGGTTGAGCCAAGGAGATAATCTATGAAGTTCTTATATTTGTGGCCGCTGGTATTCCTGATCCTGGTACCGGTGATCATCATCATGTATATGCTGAAGCAGAGAGCCAAGGACCATCCCTTTTCCTCGATCTTTCTGTGGCATGAACTTTATGCCAATCATGAGGCAGATACACCCTGGGAAAAATTGAAGAAAAACTGGCTGCTGTTTTTGCAGCTCCTGACGTTATTGTTCCTGATCCTGGCGATCTGTTCTCCCTACCTGCTCTCCGGCGGAAAGCAGGCGGAAAACGTCATTGTGATCATCGACAATTCCGGAAGCATGAATGCCCGTTATCAGGGAGAAAAATCCAGGATCGACGAGGCAAAGGATCAGGCAGTGAGCCTGGTGAATGCACTGAGAAGCGAAAGTACCGTAACCCTCATCACCTGCGCCGGAGACGATCCGACTCTGGTGGTATCCAACACCAAGGACCATGCATCTGTGGTAAAGCAGATCAAGGACCTGAAGGGAAGCTGCAGTACCGGTAAAGTAGACCGGGCGGTTGCCATGGCACTGACCATGCAGAAGCAGCTGACAGAGGGAGCCTGCGAGACCTATCTCTTTACGGATCAGGCAGTGGCTCTGGGTGACGTAAAGGGCGAGGTGGTAAACCTTACCACGGCTCTTGACAACGGTTATGTGGACTACATCTCTTACGCCAAGGGAAGTGACGGCGGTCTGACGGTTATGGCTAAGGTGACCAATGCAGGCCCCGATACCATCATCAGCGACATCAACCTTTACATTGACGGGAAAATGATCGGTGTGAAGGAGCAGGTGGAGATCCCTTCCGGCGGAAGCAAGATCGCATACTTTGACGGCCTGTATGTTCAGGGAAGCGTCCTGATGGCGGAATTAAACCGCAAGGACGACCTGATGGAGGATAACTGCAGCTACGAGGTGATCAAGACCGGTGAAGAAGAGGCAAAGGTGCTTCTTGTGACCGAACAGAACGTATACCTCGAAAAGGCCATGGCGCAGATCCCCAACGTCAAGGTGACCAAGACCAATGAGATCCGTAAGATCAATGAGTTCGAAAACGAGAACTATGACCTGTACATCTTTGACGGAATGGTTCCGGACGGAGATCTGATCACCCTTCCGAAGCAGGGCAATATCCTGATCTTTGACGGATACTATGAACCCTACTTCACCGGAAAGCGTTTTACGGAAGGCCTTCGGGTATCCGCAGAACAGAACAGTGTCATGAAGTATATTGAAAACGCTAACTTCGGCGTAGGCCGGGGCTATATCTATGAGGTTCCGGACTTTGCGGACAGCTTCCTGACCACCTCGGAAGGCAGCATCGGTTTTATAGGTCTTCACGATACCCAGACCATTGCGGCCATGGGCTTCGATGTTCATGATTCCGATCTTCCCCTTCTGGTGGAATTCCCGATCCTGATCCACAACCTTTTAAATGAAACCATTATCACCGGTATGGTGAGTTCCACAAAACTCGACTGCGGTGACAGCGTCCGTATATCCTCCAAGCTTGACGGAGAGGACGTGGTTGTCCGTTATCCGGATGCCACCGAGTCCCTTCTTCTGACCGGTTCCGCCATCTTCGATTCCACCTATCAGGTGGGTGTGTACCATGTATCCCAGAAGTTTACCGGCGGAGAACTAAGCGCTGACTTTGCGGTGAACTTCCCGAATGAAGAGAGCGAGAACGTGATTTCAGATGCAACGGCAGTGGATGGTGATGAGGACAAGCAGGAGAGCAATACGGTATCTGCACCTCTGAACCTGAGAAACTGGATCCTGCTGTTCGTACTCATTGCTCTGGTGATCGAGTGGATCGTTTACGTAAAGCGGAGTTAATACCCGAAGGAGTTAACAACGATGAAATTTGAGATCGCAAGACCGCTGGTCCTGATCCTGTTACCGGTTCTCCTGGTATTCACGATCTGGTCAGCGAGATATCTGTATACGCATAAGAAGACGCAGCGGATCACAAGGATCCTTGCCAGAAGCTTTTTGCTGACGCTTGTGGTGCTGGCCCTCTCCGGTCTTTCCATCAAGTGGACCACCAACCGGACCACCACCATTTTCCTGGTGGATGTCTCCGACAGTGTCCGGGAGCAGACCAATGAAGTCATCAGCTTCGTCAATTCGGCAGTGCGTGAAAAAGGACATAAAGACTATGTGGGCATCATCAGCTTCGGCTCCAATGCGGAGGTGGAGCAGTTCGTGTCCCAGGAAGTGGCATTTTCCGAGCTTCAGACGGATGTCAACAAGACGGCTACCAACTTAGAGGAAGCGGTCCGGATGGCAGTCAGCATGATGCCGGAGGATTCCGCAAAACGTCTGGTGCTGATCACCGACGGCTGTGAGAACGAAGGCAGCGTCAAGAACACCATTGCTGCCATCGGCACCACCGGAGTCACGGTTCAGGCATATCAGCTTGAGGAAAATACTTCCGATGAGGTTTACGTCAGTGACGTGACCATCCCGAAGGACGTGGGACTGGGCGAAGTCTTCAACATCAACGTGGAAGTGGTCAGCAATATCGCCACCACAGCCAACGTGAGCCTTTACATGGGCCGTACCCTGAAGGCTCAGCAGACGGTTCAGCTGCAGAAGGGTGTGAACCACTTTATCTTTACGGATACTCAGACCGATGAAGGTCTGAAGACCTATAACGTTACCGTGGAAGCGGCTTCGGATACCGTATCCGTGAACAATGAATACTCTGCATACACCAACATTTCCGTGACCCAGCCCGTCCTCATTGTGGAGGGCTCCTCCGGAGAAGGCAAGGAGATCGAAAACATCTTAGACAGCGTGGGGATCCGTCATGAGACCGTGGTTCCCGCAGCGGCACCCGACAGTATCTCCGAGATGATGAATTACTCGGCCATTGTTTTTGCCAATGTCTACGCGGATGATCTCCGCAAGGGCTTTACGGATGCGCTTCCTACCTATATCAAGGATTACGGCGGCGGCTTCATCTGTACCGGCGGTCCGGATTCCTACGCCCTGGGTATGTATGACAACACCCCTATTGAGGACGTACTTCCCGTCAACATGGAGCTTGAGGGAGAAGAAGTGGTTCCCGATGTGGCCATGGTCATGGTCATTGACCACTCCGGAAGTATGGATGCCGGCGGCTTCGGACACACCTACCTCGATGTGGCTAAGGAATCCGCAGTAGCGGCTCTGGATAACTTAAGACCCAACGATCATGTGGGCGTTCTTGCCTTCGACGATCGTTACACCTGGGCTTCCAGACTTGCAAAGCTGGATGATAAGGCGGCGGTTGAACGTCAGATCGCCGGGATCCCCAGCGGCGGCGGAACCAGTATCTACCCCGCTTTGGAGGAAGCTTACAAGGCCATCCGGGATGACTCCTGTATGGTCAAGCACATTATCCTTCTGACGGATGGTGAGGACGGATATCCTTATTCCTACTACACCAACCTGCTTCAGCGGATCAATCAGGACGGCATTACGGTATCCACCGTTGCCATGGGATCCGGTTGCAATACCACACTGCTCCAGGCCATTGCAGATGACTGCGGAGGCCGTATGTACATGGCGGATGTGGACACCGACCTTCCCAGGATCTTTGCTCAGGAGGTTTACCTGACCAGCCAGAGCTATATCCGCAACGAAGAGTTCACTCCTGTGATCACCAACAGTCATGAGATGATCGACGGCGTCATGGGCGAAGGCACCCCTACTCTGATGGGCTATATCGCCACCAGCAAGAAGAACAACACCATCCCCGTCCTGGAAACCTCTGCAGGCGATCCCCTCCTGTCCGTATGGCAGTACGGTCTCGGCCGTTCCGTTGCCTGGACCAGTGACTTTACGGGAAAATGGTCTGCAAACTGGTCCAGTTGGGAACAGACCCAGCGTCTGTGGTTCAACATGATCACCTACGTGACCCAGAACGCCGCAATTGAAGGCGCATACACGGAGGTAGAGCAGGAAGGTAATAAGGCCACCGTGGTCTACCACACCGACGAATATGACGGAGAGACCCGTGTCATGGCTACCATTACGGACGATCAGGGTAACTCAAAGGAAGTGGAAATGATCCCCGAGTCTCCGGGCGTTTACAAGACCTCCTTCCAGATGGAAGGAACCGGTGTTTACAGTGTGGGTGTAAAGCAGTATGAGAACGATGAGATCAAAGGTTCTTTAAATACTGCAGCCATCATGCAGTACTCCATCGAGTATCAGTTCATGAGCGCCATCAACGACCTGGATGGCTTTATAAAGAGTGTCAGCGGTACCTTCATCGAAAATCCCAGCGAGGTATTCTCCTCCGAGCTCGAAGAGGTCCGCAGCAAGACCAATCTTTCCACGATCCTTCTTTCCATCGCAGCCTTCTGCTTTGCAGTTGACATCGCGATCCGCAGATTCCATATTGACCTTTTTGCACCTGTTGCAGCAATCGGAAACGTAGTAAAAGATTCCAAAAAGAAAGCAGCAGCCAGAAAGGCGGAGGAAGAAGCTGAGGGCGGAAAGAAGAAGGGCAAAAAGAAAAAGAAGAAGCCCGCAGGAAAGGCTCCTGCCGGAAAAGCGGCACCGACTGCCGCAATGCAGGGTCAGGCCCCCGGCCAGGCTCCGGGACAGATGCCCGGACAAGCCCCCGGTCAAGCAGGTCAGCCCGGTCAGCCACAGCAGGCTCCGAGACCTGCTGCTAAGAAGGCCAGAAAGCCCGAACCCCGCCAGATGCTCGATACCGGAGCCATGATCAAGAACCGTGACGAGAACCAGTATTGATCCTTTGATCGGTCCATACGCATGATCATTTGATCGACCTATAAGCATGATCTTTTGATCATTCCATAATGAGCGGAAGATCCGGAGTCCATTCGTGAAAACGAAGGGCTTCGGATCTTTTTGAGTTAATGCCTTATAACGTCAACTAAAATAGAAATATATGGTTGACAAAACATCCTTATTATGTTAACTTACTGGATGGAAAATGATTAACTATCAAAGAGTTAACAGAATCAGGAGCAATAATGAAGCAGTTCTTTTCCGTGAAAAGCCTTACGGTCATGGCGCTTATGGCCGCAATCTGTTGTGTACTCGGTCCCTTTACGGTACCCATCGGTCCCGTTCCGGTCTCATTTGTCATGATCGGGATATATCTCTCTGTCTATGCCCTGGGAATGGGCCGCGGAACCATCGCTGTCGCAGTGTATCTCTTGATCGGACTTTGCGGTCTTCCGGTCTTTTCCGGGTTTTCGGGAGGACCCGCCAAGCTTTTCGGGCCCACAGGAGGCTATCTGATCGGCTATCTCTTTCTGGCACTGATCAGCGGGTGGTTTATAGACCGGTTTTCGATCCGGAAATGGTATCTCCACCTGATCGGCATGGTCCTCGGAATGGCAATCTGCTATACATTCGGAACCGCGTGGTTTATGATTCTGATGAAAATGGGTCTTGCCGAATCTCTGACCCTTTGCGTCTTCCCGTTTATTCCTTTTGATCTCATCAAGATCCTTCTTTGCTACGGACTCGGAAGCGCGGTACGGACCGGGCTGGCTCGTGCCGGG
>JAGACB010000100.1 GCA_017614345.1 Lachnospiraceae bacterium | reverse complement strand
GCTGAGCAAGGAGGCCACAAACAATGAGTTTACTTACGGTTGAACATTTGAAGAAGGTATATGTTACAAGATTCGGCGGCAATAAGGTGGAGGCCTTGAGGGATGTGAACTTCTCCGTGGAGCAGGGCGAGTACGTTGCCATCATGGGAGAGTCCGGTTCCGGAAAGACCACACTCTTAAATATCCTGGCGTCGCTGGATAAGCCCACGGAGGGCAAGGTGGTCTTAAACGGCAAGGAGACCTCCAGGATCCGGGAAAATGCTCTTGCTGAATTCCGGAGAGATCATCTGGGCTTTGTGTTCCAGGAATTCAATCTGCTGGATACATTTTCCTTAGAGGATAATATTTTCCTGCCCATGGTGCTGGCGGGAAAAGGGCATGCCGAGATGGAGAAGCGCCTGGAACCCATTGCCAAAAAGCTGGGGATCGAAGAGCTTTTGAAGAAGTATCCCTATGAGATCTCGGGCGGTCAGAAGCAGAGAGTGGCGGTGGCCAGAGCGCTGATGAACGATCCGGAGATCCTGCTGGCGGATGAGCCTACAGGAGCTTTGGACTCCAAGTCCACGGACGAGCTTCTGGGTCTCTTTGCCCAGATCAATGAAGGCGGGCAGACCATCCTCATGGTGACCCATTCCGTAAAGGCGGCCAGTCATGCGGGAAGAGTGCTGTTTATTAAGGACGGCGAGGTGTTCCACCAGATCTACCGTGGGGACAGCACCAGAGAGCAGTTTTATCAGAAGATCACGGATACCCTGACCCTTCTGCAGGCGGGAGGTGAGAGAAGATGAAAGCATCCTTCTTTCCAAAGCTGGCAGCGGACGGGATCAAGAAGAACCGTCAGATCTATTTTCCTTATTTACTGACCTGTGTTTTCATGGTCATGATGTTCTACATCATGTGCAGTCTGGGATTTTCTCCCACGACAAGCGCCGTAAAGGGCGGCAGTTATGTTTCCGAATGTCTGGTGCTGGCCACCTTTGTGATCGGCGTGTTCGCCCTTTTGTTCCTGCTTTACTCCAACTCCTTTCTGAACAAGCGCAGATATAAGGAATTCGGGCTCTATCACGTGCTGGGCATGGGCAAGAGAGGCCTGCGCCGGATCGTTTTCTGGGAGAGCCTGTTCACCTCCGTTATAGGTCTTGTGGGAGGCCTGTTTGCGGGGATCGTGTGCTCCAAGTTTTCAGAGCTTCTTCTGGCAAATATCCTTCAAAGTAAGATCGATTTTTCCCTTCATATTGATCCTGAGGCCATTTTGGTCACACTGATCCTGTTCGGGGTCATTTTCCTGATCCTCATGGTGAAGTCCTTGATCAAGGTGCAGCTGACCAGATCCTTAGAGCTCTTCAAGACGGAGAGCCTGGGGGAAAAGCCCCCGAAGACACGGTGGATCATTACACTCATCGGTCTTGCGATCCTTGTGACGGCCTATGTGATGGCCGGAAGTATCAAGGCTCCTTTGAAGGCATTGTTTACCTTCTTCTTTGCAGCGGGCCTGGTGGTGATCGCAACCTATCTGCTGTTCATTGCAGGGTCGGTGGCCCTTTGCAGGATCTTAAAGAGCAACAAGAAATATTATTATCAGAAAAGTCATTTTGTCTCTGTCTCTTCCATGGTCTTTCGTATGAAGAGAAATGGTGCCGGACTGGCAAGCATCTGTGTACTCTGCACCATGGTGCTGATCATGCTTTCCTCCTCCAGCTGTATGTACTTCGGTCTTCAGGACGTGGCCTCCTCGGGCTTCTGCCGGGATACGGAGGTGGTGATCCATCAGAGAGATCCTGCCATGATGCGCAGCGGGGGAGAGGAATCTGTGCTCCGGCTTTATGACAGACATTTCGAGAGAGAAGGCGTAACCCCCAAGGATATCCTGTATTACACCTTTGCCTCGGCGTCGGTGGTGATCGACGGAACGGAAGTGTTTGATGAAAATGATTTCGGAACCCGGGGGCTTGATGTCGAATGGAACCGGATCGACCGGATGGTAAATATGATCCTCCTTCCCCTGGAGGATTATAACCGGATCCTGGGAACGGACCTCACTCTTGCGGATCACGAGGCCTTTGTGTATACCGTCAATATGGAATACCGGAATCCCGAGATCTCTGCCTGGGGTCAGACCTGGAATGTCAAACAAACACTTAAGGAGATGATCCCCCTCAGCATGCAGCAGACCTCCGTGTTCCCTGTGATGGTGCTGGTTGTACCGGACATCAGTGTTTATGACGGGGAGATGACGGTGGAGAACTTTGAGTGGATCCCCCTGGACTGCCGGTGGTATTACGGCTATAACTTAGCGGAAGGCAAGGAGAAAAACGTCGAGGTATACCATAAGATCCAGGATCTCATGCATGAAGAGGAAAACTATGAGGCAGGAAAATACACCTATCTGAAATCCAATAAATATGAAGAGATCGACGAACTTCTGGGATTGTTCGGCGGTGTATTCTTTATAGGCCTGGTTTTAAGTGTCCTGTTTATTACCGCCATGGTCCTGATCATCTATTACAAGCAGATCTCGGAAGGCTTCGAGGATCAGAAGCGCTTTGAGATCATGCAGAAGGTGGGCATGACCACCACGGACATCAAAAACAGTATCCGTTCCCAGATCCTTACGGTCTTTTTTGCACCCCTGGTCATGGCGGGAGTCCATGTGGCCTTTGCATTTCCCATGATCCGGAAGATCTTAGAGCTCCTCTACATCCGGAATCTGACCCTGGTGATCCTCATCAGCCTGGCAGTCTTTTTCCTCTTCGGCCTCTTCTACGCCGGAGTGTACCTGCTTACGGCTAAGGTTTACTACCGGATCGTCAGCGGAAGACAGTAATTACAAAACAAAACTTAAATGGTTCCGTCTTTGTATTGACATTCTCCCGTAAAAGGGTAGAATTTAGGGAAAATACCAGGAGAGACGGCGATTAACCCATGGGAAAGAAAAGACCGGATTTTGATGACATCAAGTCCTATGAAGAATTTGAACAATACAAGTGGAACCGGGGAGATCTTGTGGAGATCTGCAGGGCCCACGGCCTCTTGTTTGTCGGTACCGAAAAGAAGCTTCGGAAGGTGATCGAAGCGTATTATAACGGAGAGAAGATCCCTCCCCGGCGCAATTGGTACACCAATCCGATCCTGAGCACTTTTGTGAATGAAAACGGTGTGATGGTATCCCTCTGCACAGTCCTTTTGGTGATAGCCCTGATCCTGTGCACCGTCGGGATCATGAATATAGTTCGGGACTTAGATGATCTGTATTATGTTCCGCACCTGGCGTTCGGGGGCGTCCTTCTGGTGCTCGCCCTCCTCGGCTTTTCTGTTGACAAGACTGTTGCAGTGTTCTTGAGCTTTCACCCGATATGCGGAGATAAGAAATTCACCAGAGAAGAGGTGGATGAACAGGCAAATGCTGCAGTGAACATCGGCTACGAAGGCGTTCTTCTTGCACCGGATATGGTCATCGGAGTCACCGCGGGAGTCTGTGCGGTGGCCTATGAAGATATCGCATCCGTGATGGTGAAAAGGAAGGAGCGTTTCGAGACTCACAAAAACCAGCGCTGGCGTAACCGGGATTATTTCGTCTATGACATCGTCCTTAAGACCCGGAAGGGGAAAAAGGTGGTGATCTCAAGGAGCGAGAAGAAGCCGGATTCAGCGGTAAAAATGATCTACAAGCACTGCCTGACCAAAAACCCGCAGGTGTGCTTTCTGATAGAGGATCAGCAGGTGACCCACGGAGAAGCGATCAAGTCAGCTGTGGGTTATGCCGTAACAAGAGGGTTTCTGACGGGCACAACGGTTTCCGAAGAGGTGAAGAAAGGCTTTCTCCGGGTTCATTTCCTGATGGCCATTGACTCGATCCTCGGGTCTCTGGTTGTGAGCGGCGGCCTGATCCTGATCCTTACGTTCTTTGGGATCACCTGGCTTTCCATCGTGGGCATTGTGGTGCTCCTGGTCCTCCTGACATTTCCCTTCTTTATGTTCATGAATCTCTTCACCCTGATCAGTCTGACCCGGAAAAATGATCTGGACTTTTATGTGGCGGAGATCTGTCAAACGTACGATAACGGCTATTCCCTCAGCGGATTGCCTGATATTCGGTTCGGTTTCATCCGGAAAATGAGACCGAAATCGGGACCGAATATCGGAGACCGGGTCATTCTGGCAAGAGTGGAAGACCGGTTCAGTCTGATCTCTTATGACCTGAGATAAACGACCTGAGATAAACGGCCTGCGACGGCGAAAAATGCTGTCGCAGGTTGTTTTCATTTTCCTAAGAATGTGGTAAAATAGATATGTTCGGGTTCCGAAAAGGAAAGAACAGGAACCGGGAACAGAAAGGAACAGATAAACCATGTCAGAACAGAATAAAACCAGACAGCCGAAGGCGAATCTTACCATGGACTGCGAAGAGCGCATGGAGGATTATGCAGCGGAGCTGGAGGCTTCGTTTCAGAGACTCCGCAGGGGAGATCAGGTGAGCGGAAAGGTGCTTTCCGTGGATGAGAACGGTCTTTTGGTGGATCTTGAATACTTTACCCCGGGACGTGTTCCCGCCGATCAGATCAGTGAGGATCCGAGCTTCCATTTCCTGACGGAGATAAGGCCCGGTCAGGAGGTAAAGGCCATAGTCACAGGTCCCGAGGAGGAGGGCTATGTACCTCTTTCCGTGAAGGATGCCAACCGCCTGGAGGCCTGGGATACTTTAAAGAAGATGAAAGAGGAGCGGACCGTTTATACCGGTAAGGTGACGGAGGTATTTCCCAAGGGTGCGGTAATGTTTGTACAGGGCATCCGGGGCTTCATTCCTGCTTCCCGCCTTTCTACCTCTTATGTGGAGGATACCAAGGAATACTTAAATCAGACTCTTTCCGTTCTGGTGACCGAGGTGGATGAGGAGGACGGAAAGCTGATCCTTTCCGCCAGAGAGTTAAAGAAGGAAGAAGAGATCAAAGAGAAGAATCAGAAGGTGAACCGGATCAAGGTGGATTCCGTGGTGGAAGGAACCGTGGAGAAACTTCGGGATTTCGGCGCCTTTGTGGATCTCGGCGACGGCATCAGCGGACTGCTGCATATCTCCCAGATCCGTACGGAGCGGGTGCACAACATCTACGCCGTTTTGAAGGAAGGACAGAAGGTCCGGGTGAAGATCATCAAGGTGGAGAACGGCAAGATCTCCCTCAGCATGAAGGCTCTGGAGGAGGTTGCCGCCCACGAAGAGGAGGAAGGCGTTCCGGAGTATCACTCCGACGGAGAGATCTCCACATCTCTCGGAAGCCTCCTTGCGGGGATCAAACTGGATTAAAAACCGAATGAAAATGAAAAAGCTGAAATAAAACACATCACGATCATCGGATCACCGGCATTGTCTGCAGAGGATCGATGAAAGGTGAAGTCACGGAAAGGAGAACGGTTTATGAACGAACAGATCGAGCAGCTTGCAAAGATATTTTCCCAAAGTGAGAAGATCGTATTCTTCGGCGGAGCAGGGGTATCCACCGCCAGCGGGATCCCGGATTTCCGGTCCTCTGACGGACTGTACAGCCGGAAGCTGGGGAAGCATTTTACACCGGAAGAGGCGGTGTCCCACACCTTTTTGATGCGCCATCCGGATGAGTTCTTTGATTTCTATAAGAAGAATCTGGTGTATCCGGACGTGGAGCCCAACGATGCACACAAGGCTCTGGCGGAGCTGGAGCAGATGGGTAAGCTCACCGGCGTGGTGACCCAGAACATTGACGGCCTTCATCAGAAGGCAGGCAGCCGGAAGGTCTTTGAGCTTCACGGATCCGTTCTGAGAAACTACTGCACCGGCTGCGGAAAGAAGTATGACGTGAACTTTGTGCTCTCCGCCGACGGCATTCCGTACTGCCCCGATTGCGGGAAAATGGTACGGCCCGATGTGGTCCTTTACGAAGAGGGCCTGGATGAGTACGTGATCGGCAATGCGGTCCGGGCCATCAGTGATGCGGACACCATGATCATAGGCGGAACCTCTCTGATCGTGTATCCGGCAGCGGGTCTCATCCGGTACTTCCGGGGAAAGAATCTGGTGCTCATCAACAAATCCAAGACCTCCGCAGACAGAAATGCGGATCTGGTGATCCACGATGATATTGCCATGGTGATGAGGGAAGCCCTGGCTCTCATGAAACAAAACAACTGAAAGAAAGGAATTATGTAATGAAGAGTTTTCGAAACAGGACCCGAAGAAGCGTGTTGTCAGCCCTCCTGACAATACTGATGCTGCTTACCGCCATGGTTCCCGGAGGGATCCTTCCGGTTACAACGGCTGAGGCAGCGGGAGACGTGCTGATCTCCGGTGACTATGAGTACACGGTGGATGCAACCGGAGCGGGTGCCACCATTGTGGGATACAGAGGAAGTGCAACTACCCTTTCCATTCCGGCAACCGTGAACGGGAAAAATGTCACCGCCATCGGATACGGTGCATTTTCCCCCAACGTTTACTTCCACAACAGTAATGCCGGCAATCTCGGCAGGATCACATCCGTCACCATTCCGGAGGGTGTTACACTGATCGATGATGGAGCATTTTACAGAAATACTTCTCTGAAGACCGTGACCTTCCCTTCCACTCTGACCAACATTGCCGATTATGCATTTACCGGATGTTCTTCCCTGACGGCCATCAAGATCCCGGCCAAGACCAAAAAAATCCACAAGTATGCTTTCTGCGAGTGCTCTTCTTTGGAGAGTATTGTGGTTGAGAAGGGAAATACGAACTACGACTCCAGAAATGACTGTAATGCCCTGATCCATACGGGCACAAAGACCCTGATCCAGGGTTCTGCCAAGACAGTGATCCCGTCCACCATCAATACCATTGGGGAACAGTCATTTGCCTGCATTTCCATTTCCGGTATCGTTACGATCCCTTCGGGCGTCAAGTACGTGGGAGATAAGGCCTTTATCGGTAACAAGGGAATGACCGGTGTTGCGGTACCCAATACGGTTCGCGGGGGAAACAATGCCAAGGACTTTGATCTGGATCACACCTTCGGTTATGATTACGACACAAGTACTGCTCAGTACTCCCTCACCTACGGAACCCTGAACGATCTGTTCGCAACTCCGGTAATGAATACGGAGTTTGTGGTTTACGGATATGACGGATCCCTGGCTCAGGAATATGTTCTCTGGGAGATGGGGGATCAGCTGCAGTTCTCGGAAATGTATTTCTATGATGTAGGCGATCCGAATCTCTATTACTTTGCACCCGTTCAGTGGGGCGCTGAGACCGGTATCGTAGGAGGCTACTCCGACAAAACCTTCCGTCCCAATGAGCTCTGCACCCGTGCACAGATGGTTGCTTTCCTGTGGCGTATGGCAGGTTGTCCTCAGCCGAAGACCTCTCAGAATCCCTTCAAGGACGTGACGGATTCTTCCGTATATTACTATAAGGCAATGCTCTGGGCTTATGAGAACGGTATCCTGGGCGGCATCAAGAAATCCGACGGAACTCTTATCTTCAATCCCTCCGGCGCCTGCACCCGCGGTCAGGCCGTGACCTTCCTGTGGCGTATGGCCGGATGTCCGGAACCTGCGAGCACCACAAGTCCCTTTGCCGATGTAAGAAGCAGAGGAAAATATTATTACAAGGCTGCTCTCTGGGCAAGTGAGCAGGGCATCACCGGAGGTATCAAGAGATCCGACGGCAGATACAACTTCGATCCCGAAGGAAACTGCGTAAGACGGCAGATGGTTTCCTTCCTTATGAGATACGATCAAAAATTCTGACCCGGAAAAATGTTCTTGCATTTCCGAAATATGTGTGTTATAGTATGAGCCTGTGGTATCTTTTGCGCCCTCAGTATGCCCTTTTCAAGGGAATCTGTAAGCGCAAAGGCAACAAATAATTTCCTTGCTCTCTGTCAGGCAGAGGGCCAGAGACCAAAAGGAGGATCAACGCATGAACAAGTATGAGGTTGCTGTAGTGATCAGCGCAAAGCTTGAGGATGACGAGAGAAGTGCAGTTCTTGACAAGGTAAAGGCACTCATTGCAAGATTCAATGGGAACGTTACCGAGATCGAGGATGCAGGAAAGAAGAAGCTTGCTTATGAGATTCAGAAGCAGAAGGAAGCTTTCTACTATTTCGTTCAGTTCGAGAGTGACTCTGATTGCCCCAACGAAGTTGAAAAACGTATCCGTATCATGGACAACGTTCTTCGTTACCTGATCGTTGCCAAAGAGGCATAATCAAAAAGAGAAAAACTCTTTACCAGTGGCATTTCCTGAAGAAAGGAGATTACAATGAACAAGGTTATATTAATGGGCAGACTTACCAGAGACCCGGATATCCGTTCCACAGCAGGTGACAGACCTATGACTATCGCCCGCTATACCATTGCAGTAGACCGCCGTGTGCGCAGAGATGCTGCAAACAACGGTCAGCAGACCGCTGATTTCATCAGCTGTGTAGCATTTGACCGGAATGCGGAATTTGCAGAGAAATATCTGCGGAAGGGCACCAAGATCGCTCTTACCGGACGTATCCAGACCGGAAGCTATCAGAACAAGGATGGCCAGACCGTTTATACTACTGACGTTGTAGTCGAAGATCAGGAATTTGCAGAGAGCAAGAATGCTGCCGCTGCAGGCGGATCCGTTCCGGAATCACCCCGTCCGCAGATCACCGGCAACTCTTCTTCCGGAGCCTCTGACGGCTTCATGAACATTCCTGACGGGATCGGAGAAGACGAACTGCCTTTCGGCGGCTGATCGGTTTTGATCAGGTCTTGCTTTCGTTTCATTTGCCTCACGGCATAGGCTTAGGAAGAGTCAGAGGACTCTTCACAACCAGCGAGTATGAATTTAACAGGAGGTTTCATCATGGCTTACAATAAAGCTGATAAGGCTGACAGCACCAGATTTAAGAGAAGCGGCGTTCGCAGAAGAAAGAAAGTTTGCGTTTTCTGCGGCGAGAAGGCTGCTCCCATCGATTACAAGAACGTAGCAGTACTGAAGAAGTACGTATCCGAGAGAGGTAAGATCCTTCCTCGTCGTGTAACCGGTACCTGCGCTGAGCATCAGAGAGAGCTGACCGTTGCGATCAAGAGAGCACGTCACGTAGCTCTGCTGCCTTACACCGTAGAATAATCTCGGCTGAAGAAAAAGGTTTCGAGCACCATTCGGAGTTTATCCGGATGGTGCTTTTAAATTTCGGCACACTTCCGGGAGTGCGAAGTACGAAGGTTCCGGACACAAACTGCCCCCTGCTGTGCTCTTGAAGTTCACCCCCAAATATGATATGATGACTTTGATTAGGCTTTTGTGAAAAGGAGTTCTGGAGGACTTAAGCTTTATGGGTGATTCAAATCAGAAAAAACCGAAAGCAACCCTGCGAACATATATGCTCTGGCCGGTGATCTATACCCTTGTGGGACTGATCGCGGCTCTCGCCATCTTTGTGGTCAATATGCAGGCCGGGGTCATAGCCCTGATCTACGTGCTGATCATGATGATCATCTGCGTGGTTGCTTATCTTTATTACAGCAGAAGACTGAAGGGTGCGCTGGTGTCCTATGCCAGAGAGTATTCCCATGTTCAGAAGGAACTGCTGGATGAACTGTTTCTGCCATTTGCCCTGACGGATGCCAACGGAAAGTTCCTGTGGATGAATGATGCCATGAAGGAGCTGGTGGGGGCTGAAGCTTCCATGCTGACCCAGGTATTTCCCGATGCCAAAGGCCATTTACACTCTCTGACGGAAAAGGCGAGAGAGGTCTCCGACAACACCGAGGAGCTGATGGTCCATGTGGACAGTCTGATCTCCGACGTGGGCAAGGGCCATAAGAAGTATCAGATGGTCATCAGAAGGACCGTGTTCACGGATCCGGATTCCGCCATTCTCCATGACGGAGAGGGTGGTGCGGGAAATGTGCTCCTGGCCATCTATCTGATGGATGAGACCGAACTGTTGAATACCAAGCAGCAGCTCTGGGATGACACCCTGGTTTCCGCACTGATCTACGTGGACAATTACGACGAGGCCTTTAACGGTGTGGAGGATGTCAGAAAGTCCATGCTGGCAGCGTTGGTTGAGAGAAAGATCACAAAGCATATTGAAAATCATCACGGCTACCTTTGTAAGATCGAAAAGGACAAGTTCTTTGCCATTCTGCCTCAGAAGTATTTTGAGCTGATGAAGCAGGAGCGCTTCTCCCTGCTTGACGAGATCAAGACCGTCAACATGGGAAATGAAATCGCCGTGACCATCAGTATGGGTATGGGCCTTGAGGGCGAGAACTACCGTCAGAACTATGAATACGCCAGAGCAGCCATTGATATGGCACTCGGCCGTGGCGGTGATCAGGCGGTGGTAAAGAGCTCCAAGGGTATCGATTACTTCGGCGGAAAGAGCCACAGTACCGAGAAGAATACCAGAGTCCGGGCCAGAGTGAAGGCAGAGGCTCTTTGCGAGGCCATTGAATCGAGAGAGCAGGTCCTGATCATGGGCCACGACCGTTCGGATGTGGACTGTATCGGTGCAGCCATCGGTATCTACCGGGCAGCCCAGGCGTCCAAGAAGCCTGCACACATTGTCCTCGATAACATGATCCCTTCCGTAAAGCCCATCTGCGAGAGGATCCTGGCTTCTCCGGATTATGATAAGGAAGTATTTGTCAGCAACGCCAGGGCAAAGGAACTCATTAATGACAAGACCGTTCTGGTGGTGGTGGACGTGAACCGACCTTCCCTGACGGAGTGCCCCGAGCTTCTTAAGAAGGCAAAATCCGTGGTGGTCTTAGACCATCACAGACAGACCAAGGAAGTGATCACCAATGCAACCTTAAGCTATGTGGAGCCGTCATCGTCCTCCGCCTGCGAAATGGTGGCAGAGATCCTTCAGTATTACAATTCCGCATCTCCCGTGAAGGTGACCCCCTTAGATGCGGACGCCATGTATGCGGGTATGGTGGTGGATACCAATCAGTTTACCGCCAAGACCGGTGTCCGGACCTTTGAAGCGGCTGCTTATCTGCGCCGTTGCGGAACCGAGGTTTCCAGGATCAGGAAAATGTTCCGGGAAGACCCTTCGGATTATCTGGTCCGTGCCAAGACCGTGCAGCGTGCGGAGATGTTCCGGGAGCACTTTGCCATCAGCGTCTGCGAGGGCAACAGTCAGGAAGCCATTACCGTTGTGGCTGCTCAGGCGGCCAACGAATTACTGGACTTAAAGAATGTGACGGCAGCCTTTGTGCTGGCCAAGACGGGAGATACCGTCTATATCAGTGCGCGCTCCATTGATGAAGTGAACGTGCAGCTGGTGATGGAGCGCCTTGGGGGCGGCGGGCATATGAACATTGCCGGCGCTCAGATCAAGGACGCCACCTTTGAGGACGTGATCCTTCAGCTGAAGGATACACTGGCTCAGATGGAAACAAATAACGAGATCTAGGAGAAAGAAATGGACGTAATCTTATTACAGGATGTAAAGAGCCTTGGAAAGAAAGGCGATAAAGTAAGTGTCAGCGAGGGATATGCAAGAAATTTCCTGCTGAAGAAGAAGTTGGGTGTGGAAGCCACCGCAGCCAGCGAGAACGATCTGAAGCTGCAGAAGGCAAATGAAGCCAAGGTGGCACAGCAGAAGCTGGATGATGCCAAAGCCCTGGCAGCAAAGATCGAAGCCGGCTCCGTTACCGTAAGCATCAAGACCGGAACAGAGGGCAGAGTTTTCGGATCCATCTCCTCAAAGGAGATCGCTCAGGCGGTGAAGGATCAGATGAAGTTAGAGGTGGATAAGAAGAAGATCGTGCTGGCTGAGCCCATCCGCAGTGTGGGTACCTCCATTGTCAGCATCAAGCTCCATCCTCAGGTAACGGCAAAGCTGACGGTTAAGGTTGCAGAGGAAAACTGATATGGATGATAATTTGATCAAGCAGGTCCCCCCGCATATGACCGAAGCGGAGGACAGCGTGATCGGTGCCATGCTTTCCGATCAGGAAGTGATCGCAAAGATGGCGGAGATGCTGGTCGCGGATGATTTCTATAATCCTGTGTACCGCAAGCTCTTTCAGGCCATGACGGATCTTTACAGCGACGGCATCCTGGTGGATGACGTCATGCTGGCAGACCGCCTGAAGGAGATGGGCGTTGCAGAGGAGTACTATGCCAAAAGCTATCTGGCAGGTCTGATCGCAAACCTGCCCACCTCCCAGAATGCGGAGCGCTATGCAGTCATTGTCCGGGAAAATGCACTTCTCCGGAAGATGATCCGCATTTCCGGGGAGATCATCAATGACTGCTACGATGTGACCATTCCCTGTGATGCAGTCATGGAGTCTGCGGAGAAGAAGATCTTCAACCTTCTCCAGACCAAGATGTCTTCCGAGTATGTGCCCATCGATCAGATCACCAGAAAAGCACTGATGAAGATCGAGGCTGTGGCCCGGAGCAACAACCCCATCACGGGTCTGCCCACAGGCTTTGCGGATCTGGACAGTAAGACCGCAGGTCTGCAGAAATCCGACCTGATCCTCATTGCCGCCAGACCTTCCATGGGTAAAACGGCATTTACCTTAAATCTCATGGAAAATGTCTGCATGAAGGCCGGGGCCTCTGCGGTATTCTTCAGTCTCGAGATGCCCGGAGAGCAGCTGGTGAACCGACTTCTCTCCATGAATTCCGGCGTTGACAGCCAGAAGATCCGTACCGGAAAACTGAATGAACTGGAGTGGGTGGAGCTGCTTGCCAGCAGTAAGAGAGTGTCCCAGTCCAAGATCATCATCGATGATACCTCCAATATCTCCATCGGTGAGCTGCGCTCCAAGTGCAGAAAATACAAGCTGGAGATGGATATCCAGCTGATCATGATCGACTACCTGCAGCTGATGCGGGGAAGTGATCGGGCGGCTAAGGAAGGAAGACAGAACGAGATCTCGGAGATCTCACGTTCCTTAAAGGCGCTTGCCAGAGAGCTCAATGTGCCGGTGGTGGCACTGTCCCAGCTCTCCCGTAACTGCGAAAAACGTGACGATAAGCGTCCCATGCTGTCGGATCTGCGTGATTCCGGTGCCATCGAGCAGGATGCGGACGTGGTAATGTTCCTGTATCGTGATGAGTACTATAAGAAAGATAACAGTAAGCAGAAGGGCATTACCCAGGTGATCGTAGCCAAGCAGAGAAACGGCCCCGTGGGTACCGTATATCTGACCTGGATCGCAGCACTGACCAAGTTCCGCAACTACGAGGGTCCCGAGATCGTGGAGGAATAACATGAAGAACACGGTAATGAAAGCGATCGTGTTATTGCTGCTGTTTGCCATAGTTGTAAGCGGCAGCATTTATTTTGCGATCCAGCATTATCAGAAAACACATCATAAGGCCGAGGATACGAATTCGGCGCTCCCCGTGGTGATCCTTGATCACCAGTACGGCTCCGGCTTTCTCTACGGACACACCAAGGGTGCGGGAGATGAGCTGCCGCCTCTGGGGTATCTGGCAGATCAGGTTTTCTGCCTGAACTCAGAGGACGTGCTGACGGGAAAGATCGTATTCCCGGGTCAGAACGACTGGGGACGTGAGTGCACCTACCGGATCCGTTCCATGGGAGATCACAACCTGATCGATGAAGGTACCTTAAAACCGGCCCTCAGCTCATCTCAGAAGGATGCCGGGTTTGTGACCTTAGGGTCCGACCGGTATGGGGATACTGCTACATTTTCCATCAAGGCTTCCAGCCTTCTGAAGGAACGGACGGAGTATCTGCTGACCATCGACATAGGATCGGAGAGCAAAACCGCAGTCTATGTGTGCCGGATCATCCTGCTCAGGGAGCATCTGATCGGGGAACTGACGGACTTTACCCTGAAGTTTTCATCGGCCACCTTTGATAAGAGTGCAGCCTCCGAGCTGCTGCCCTACTACATCAAGTCCCAGGATTCCCGGACCGAGGAGGAGCTGGAAGCCGCCATCAACGATTACGGCTATGGCGTTGCTACGCTGTACTCCAGCTACAGCCTTTTGACCTGGGGAGACCTGGATATCTCGGAGCGAACGGCGCCCATGATCCGCTACAGCGAGCTGTCGCCGGATCAGATCTCCGTGGAGCTGGCCTACCATTTCCGCTTAGGCGGAGGAAAGAGGATCTGCAGGGTTTCTGAGAACTTCTGTGTCCGCAAGAGAAATGACCGGATCTACCTTCTGGATTATTACCGGGAGGTGCAGGAGATCTGGAATCCGGAGAAGGCCCTGACCTCGGGAGGTAACGTGAACTTCGGGATCAGTGCAAGCCGGGATGCGGAATTTAAATCATCTCCCAATGGTGTCTATACCGTCTTTGAGCGGGACGGACAGCTCTGGAGCTTTGATGCCTCCTTAAACCGGATGAGCCTGATCTATTCCTGGTACGAGGGGGATTCGAATCCGGTTACCGAAGCAGAGAGAAATGTCTGTGACCGGGATTATCCGGGACATGCCTTCCACATCACCAAGGTGGATGATGAGGGCAATATCGAGTTCCTTCTTTACGGATACATGCCGAGCGGCAAGCACGCCGGAGAGAATGGAATGATCCTGTACCAGTATGAGAACGGAGTCGAAGGAAAGAAAACGGAGAAGGGCAAAACGGATTCCGGAAAGTCTGACGGAAACAACGGGAACGGAAAGCAGGGCAGTACCGCCCGGCAGGCAACCCTTACGGAGCTTCTTTACGCTCCTTCGAACTTCCCGCTTGAGTTAGCCAAGGAGCGGAACGCTCTGGCGGTTTCCGTGAATGAAAAGAATCTCTGCTACCTGCTTTACGGCAGCCGGATCTATGCCATTGTCCTGGATGATGACGTGATGTATCAGGTAACGGACTCCCTCCAGTACGGAAAGAGTGCCGTTGCGGAGAACGATGAATATGTGGCCTGGGAGCGTCAGAGCGACCAGGAAGGCTTCTCGGAGATGATCTCCATCATGAACTTAAAGACCGGAGCCATCTGCGAGATCATTGCCCGTGAGGGCGAGTACCTCCAGACCATCGGCTTTATCGGAAACGATCTGGTCTACGGCGTGGGAGACCGGAACGACCGCTACAGTTCCGTGGGCGGCGAGAAGGTATATCCCTTAAAGCGTCTGGTGATCGTGGACGGGGACTCCCGTGAGGTCATGGGAAGCTACGAAAAGGAAGAATACGTGGTGGGCTACCACGTTTATTCGGGCCGCATCACCCTGGATCTTCAGAAGAAGACCGGAACCGGAAAGGGCGCCTCTGCCTGGGAGGATGCCGGTGAGGACGTGATCCTCTTAAATGCCGGCGCCAAGGATGCGGAGGAAGAGGCATTGTCCCGAACGGAGCTTGCCCGTCGCGTGGAAAATGAATCCGACTCCAATGAAGTGGTGTTCTATCTGGACCTGGGGGCCTCCGTGAACCGGGAGCTTCCCTATGTGGTGAAGAATACAAAGGAACAGGTCCGTGAGACCATGAACCGTCTGCCCATCCTGGCAAAACCGGATCTGGATCAGTTCTATCTGGTACGGGCCAGAGGCCGGGTGACCAGCGTCAGCCGAGAGCTCTACGAGAGCGTTAGGGATGCCTCCTCTGCCTTCGGCAAGGTCCGTGACGTGGAAGGAAGATGCTACTTTGCCCTCAGCTCCAAGGCCGAAGAGGTGAAGCTGGAGCTTTCCGCATCGCCGGATAAGGAGGCCTCCTCCTTAGGAAACGGCATAGCCGTCATGACCCGTTATCAGATGTCTCCCTCGGAGATCGATACGGCCATAGCCTCCGGAAAGGATATCACGGAGGTTGTTGGCGGCGACGGAAGCCGGATCCTGAACCTGACGGGACATGAGGCCGGAGTACTGATGTACTATCTGGATCAGGGTCAGCCCTGCATCCTGGTGACAAAGAACAAGACCTGCAAGGTCCTGATGGGGTATGACAAAGAGAACAATGCGATCCTTTACGATCCCTTAAAGGGCAGGGAAGAGAAGGAGAACTTCTCCGATCTGACCGAAAGGTGCATCAAGGATTCCGTATCCGTCTACACCATGGTCACCTGGAATGATGTGAAATGTTAAAGTAAGGCCGGGTTCCCGAAATGACCACAGAAAAATAAGTAAAACAGAAATATCCCCCCGGCGGGTTCGTCGGGGGGATAATTATGCTTGTTCTTAGGTTTTTGATCCTGCGGAAATATTGCTTCGAACAAGGCGGTTGTATGCAGTGATATACACTCCCCAGGTTTTTGATCCTGCGGAAATATTGCTTCGAACAAGGGTCAAAGCTTTTTGAAGAAAGGCTTCAGGCTTCAGTACTCTCTGCAGCGGCTGCTTTCTTTGCTTCTTCTTCGCGGTCCTTCCGCTCTTCTTCCTCGTCCTCAAGCTTTTCCTTGATGGTGTTGATGAGGTATTCCTCTACTGAGTCCGGATCCAGTCCGTGAACTACGGATGCCTCCGCAAGGGTCTCGCCCATAGCAGCGGGACAGGTGACACAGTGCATACCGATCTGCATCAGAAAATACATGATAGAACTATCGACCTGAAGAAGGTCGCTGATAAGCATGTCTTTGGAAATCTTGATCTCTTCCATGATATTACCTCCAAACGGTGTCCCGTTTTTCTATGAGCATTATCATATTACAAACAAAGAAAGATTTCAAGTAAAAAAAGCGGTACACATTGCAGGAACCAAAGGAAAATGTTATAATAATCTATAAACTTTTTACTGCTGTTTGGTATACGAAGTGAGTCAAAAAATTTATAAAGAGGCGGATCTGGAGGTGCAGAGTCTATGAAAGTTTTATTCTACGCAGCAAAGAATTACGATAAGAAATCTTTTGAACCCTTTGAAGAGCAGTATCCGGATGTGGCGATCGATTACATCGATCACGAACTGGAGCCCAGAACGGCCATGCTGGCAAAGGGATATGATGCGATCTGTGCATTTGTCAGTGCGGATGTTGGGGCGGAGACCCTTACGATCCTCCATGACATCGGCGTGAATATTGTACTGATGAGATGCGCCGGCTTCAATAACGTGGATATTGAAAAGGCAAAGGAGCTCGGCATCACGGTAAAGCGTGTTCCGGCCTATTCTCCGGAAGCGGTGGCTGAGCTGGCCATGGCGCTGGCACTGGCAGTAAACCGCCGTCTCTACAAGGCCTACAACAAGGTCCGGGAAAATGATTACACCTTAAAGGGCCTTCGCGGAGTGAACTTCCACGGAAAGACCGCCGGCATTGTGGGAACCGGAAAGATCGGTGCAGTGATGTGTCAGATCTGCCGGGGCTTCGGCATGAAGGTCATTGCCTACGATGTATATGAGAATCCTTCCCTGAAGGATTTTGTGGAGTATGTTTCCTTTGATGAACTGCTTGAGAGAAGCGATCTTATTTCCCTGCATTGTCCTTTGATGGATTCCACCTATCATCTGATCAATCTGGAGACCATCAAGAAGATGAAGGACGGAGTGATCCTGGTCAATACCTCCAGAGGTGCTCTGGTGGATACCGCCGAGCTCATCGAGGGCATCCGCCTGAACAAGTTCCTGGGCGTGGGCCTGGATGTTTACGAAGAGGAGACCGGAAATGTCTATGAGGACCGTTCGGATGAGATCATGATGCATTCCGTAACGGCAAGACTTCTGGCCTTCCCGAACGTGATGATCACGTCTCACCAGGGATTCTACACCATGGAGGCTCTGGCAGCCATTGCCGAGACCACTCTGGATAACCTGATGGATGCCGTGAACGGGGTACACACGGCAAATGATGTGACCTGAGTCAATGAATGATTTATTCGGGCATGTGACCGCCCGGAGGTATCGGATCGGGGGATCTTGAAGGTGATCCTCTGATCGGGGTTTGTGCTTTCCTTGTATAGGGAGGTATGGGGTATGATGAATGGAAAATTGGGCCGAAAGGTCCGTGTTGCGCTTTGTCTGAGTGCTGCAGCGGTTCTGACGGCGGCACTTCCGCTTTTCGGAGGAACATTTTCCGGGAAGGATTTCGGAGCGTCTTCAGTTCAGGCAGCTGAGGAGAGTACAGATGAGGTGAGAAACCTGATCGGTCAGTCGGACGGCTATTCGGCGGTGGTATATACCAACACCTCCGGACTTCCGACCTCGGAGGCCAATGCCATAGTCCAGACGGACGACGGATTCATCTGGATCGGAAGCTACAGCGGTCTGATCCGGTATGACGGCAATACCTTTGAGAGAATGAGCTACCAGACCGGTATCTCCGGCGTGGTGGAGCTGTTCGTGGATTCCAAGGGGCGCCTCTGGATCGGATCAAACGACGTGGGTGCTGCGGTCTTGGAGAACGGGGAGTTCCGTTTCTTCGGCAGGGAGCAGGGGCTTTCCTCGCTGTACGTGCATACCATTACGGAGGATTCCGGGGGAAATATCTATTTAGGAACCGCTCAGGGTGTGGTTGTGGTGGATCCTTCCTTAGAGGAGTCCCATGCCATCGAGTCGGAGCATCTGACGGATGACAACGTCATGCAGCTGCATTCCTTTACGGATGGATCTGTCATAGGTCTGACCCGGGAAGGAAGCATTTTACTGATCAAAAACGGTGAGATCACGGATTATTATGATTCCAAGGCCCTTGGTTTTAACGGTGCACATGCGCTGTTGCCGGATCCGGCTCATCCGGGCTACATGTATGTCGGCGATACCGGTTCTGTGATCCGTTACGGAAGACTGGCAAATAAAACCTTCCAGGTGAGAGAGGAATACAAGATCGATCCTTTGGCTTATGTCAATTACATGACGCTGATGGATGATGTGCTCTGGATCGCATCTGATGAGGGTATCGGCTATATTCAGAATGGGGAGCTCTATCCCCTGACGAAACTTCCCATGAACGATTCCGTTCAGGATATGATCGGTGATTATCTCCACAACCTGTGGTTCTGCTCCAGTAAGTTAGGCGTTATGAAGCTGGTGCCCAACCAGTTCATGGACGTTTCCGAAACCTACGAACTGGAGGACCGGGTGGTTTACGGTACCTGTTATACCGACGACGGTCTTTTTGTGGGAACCCAGAACGGTCTTCTGCTTTTAAAGGACGGAGAAAGAGTAGAGGAGTTTCCTTTAAAGAAGGTCATTTCCTCGGAGGAGTCCGTGGCTGAGCAGAGGGATCTTCTGGAGATCTTAAAGGATGCCAGAACCCGTTCGGTCATTCAGGACAGCAAGGGAGAGGTATGGTTCTCCACCTACGGAAAGACCGGCCTCATCGGATACAAGGACGGTACAGCCATCCGGATCGGTGAGGAGGACGGACTTCCTTCGGATCGTGTCCGTACCGTGATCGAGCGGAAGGACGGAAGTCTCTTAGTCTGCGGAACCGGCGGTCTGGCTGTGGTCCGTGATCATAAGGTGGAACGGGTTTATTCCGCAAAGGACGGCCTGGAGAATACCGAGATCCTGACCGCAGCGGAAATGGATAACGGCACCATCCTCATAGGAACGGACGGCGGCGGAATGTACGCCATTAACGGAGACAAGGTGACTCATTTCGGAACCGATGAAGGCCTGAAGTCCGACGTAGTCATGAGATTCCGTAAGGGTGTTACCCGGGATCTGATCTGGATCGTTGCCAGCAATTCCCTGGCCTTTATGGATCAGGATATGAATGTGACCACCATCGAACATTTTCCCTATTTGAACAACTTTGACCTTTATGAAAATAACAACGGGGAAATGTGGGTCTTAAGCAGTGACGGTATCTATGTGGTCCGGGTGGATGATCTGGTTAAGAACGACGTGTTTGACTATCTTCATTACGGCATTGACAACGGAATGCACCGGACACCCTCCTCCAACTCCTACAGTGATCTGACATCGAACGGCGATCTTTATGTCTGCTGTTCCACCGGTGTGGAGCGGATCAATATTGAAGAGGTCACGGAAACGGTGGACCATTTCAAGACCGCTATTCCGTGGATCGAGGCGGACGGCGAGATCGTTTACCCGGATGAAAACGGGAATTTTGTGATCGGGTCCGGGGTCAGAAAGCTGACCATCTACAGCTACGTGCTCAATTATTCCCTGGTGAATCCGGTGGTGAGCCGGCACCTGGGGGACTTTGAAGAGGACTGGGAGACGTGCCTGAGAAGTGAGATGACCCCCATTACCTACACGAACCTGAAGGGCGGGGAATATCAGTTCCAGATGAAGGTCTTTGACCCGAGAGGGAATACCAGCACGGAATCTTCCGTCACCATCATCAAAAAAGAAGCACCCTCCGAGATGACATTTTTCCGGATTCTGGTGATCCTGGCTGTTGCAGAAGTGGCTGTTGTGCTGGCTCAGCTGGTGACCGATCACCGGACCGCCGTTCTGGAAAAGAAGGCCAATGAGCAGAAGGAACTGATCAATGAGATCGTGGAAGCCTTTGCGAAGGTTATCGATATGAAGGATAACTATACAAACGGTCATTCCTTCCGTGTGGCTCATTATACCGCCATGCTTGCCAAGGAGCTGGGCTATAGTGAAGATGAGGTGGAGAAGTTTAAGAATATCGCCCTTCTTCATGATATCGGAAAGGTCGGTATCCCCAAGGAGGTTTTGAATAAACCCGGAAAACTGACGGATGAAGAATTCGCCACCATCAAGTCTCATGCCGAAAAGGGCTATAACGTTCTGAAGGAGATCAGTATCATGCCGGAGCTGGCTTCCGGTGCCGGAAGTCATCACGAACGTCCCGACGGCAAGGGTTATCCCGAGGGCTTAAAGGGCGATAAGATCCCCAGAGCGGCACAGATCATTGCCGTGGCCGACTGCTTTGATGCCATGTATTCCACCCGTCCTTACCGCAAGCGTATGAACTTCGAAAAGGTGGTGAGCATCATCAAGGAAGTCCGGGGCACCCAGCTGACAGAGGACGTGGTTGACGCCTTCCTGCGCTTAGTAGACCAGGGCGAGTTCCGTGCGCCGGATGATCACGGCGGCGGCTCCACCGAGGACATCGACAACATCCACCGCAAGCAGCAGAAGCAGGCGGAGGCAGAAGCCAAGGCAGCGGAATCGGAAACGAAGCCTGCGGAGGCAGAAGCCAAGGCAGCAGAATCGGAAACGAAGCCTGCGGAGGCAGAAGCCAAGGCAGCGGAACCGGAAACGAAGCCTGCGGAGGCACCATCAGAAGGTGAAAAGTAATATCACAATATACTTATGTAAAAAGGAGTAACAACAATGAGCGAAGAAATGAGCAAGAACCCCATCGTGGACTATCTGTACACTGCGGATCCGGCCCCCATGGTGGAGGGTGATACCCTGTATCTTTACACCACCCACGATGAGGACGAACTGGTGGGCAACTTTTATACCATGAGAGACTGGAGATGCTTCTCCACCAAGGACATGGTTCACTGGACCGATCACGGAAAGATCTTCTCCTTAGATGATATCGAGTGGGCAGATGATCGTGCCTGGGCACCCCAGTGCATTGCCAGAAACGGCAAGTACTATCTGTACTGCCCGGTTCACAAAACAGGCGGCGGGATGGCCATCGCCGTAGGCGTATCCGACAGCCCCACAGGTCCCTTCAAGGATCTGGGACATCCCCTGGTAGATGAGGGCGACTGGAACGATATCGATCCCACCGTGTTCATTGACGATGACGGTCAGGCTTATCTGTACTTCGGAAATCCGGAGCTTCGCTACGTTCTTTTAAATGAGGACATGATCTCCTATGATGAAACCGTGGGTGTAGGAAAGATCCCCATGACGGAGGAGGCATTTGCCAAGGGCGGTCACATGACCGGTACCACCTACGGAGAAGGCCCCTGGTTCTACAAGAGAAACGGTCTGTATTACATGGTCTACGCCGCATTCGGCGAGGGTAAGGGCCGCAACGAGCATTTTGCTTACTCCACCTCTGAGGGACCCACAGGTCCCTGGAAGTACGGCGGCATCCTGATGGAGGAAGGTCCCTGCTTTACCAACCATCCCGGCATCTGCGATTTCAAGGGTCATTCCTATCTGTTCTACCACACGGATGAGCTGCCCGGCGGAAGCCTGTTCCACCGCAGTGTCTGTGTTGCAGAGTTCACCTACAACGAGGACGGCTCCATTGATACCGTTGAGAAGTGCAGCGGCGTGAAGGGGATCTGAAACGGAAGGACGCCTGCAGATCAGGTAATAACTCAGAAATCAATACAGCTTTTCACGTGAAACGGATCCGGATCATTCCGGGTCCGTTCATGATGAGAGAAAAAAGAAACAGGGGTTTTAAGTCATGAAATTCAAGAAGATCGAAAAGGTGCATCAGGGAAAATTCATTGCCCGCTATGATGTGACCTATGAGACCAGGGAAGGTCATACCAAGGTTTATGAAATGATCAGCCGCAAGAAGGACCTTGCTTCCGAGGAGGATTTAAACGGCAAGGGTGTGGATGCGGTGGTCATGGCCATCTTTGACCGCACCGGAGACCGGATCCTTTTAAACTGCGAGTACCGTTTAAGTGTAGCAGACTGGGTCTATAACTTCCCTGCAGGACTCATTGATCCCGGAGAGGATTTCCTCACGGCTGCCAAGCGGGAGCTGAAGGAGGAGACCGGCCTGACACTGATCTCCGTGGACGATGTTCTGGCTGAAAGCTATTCTGCCGTGGGTTTCTCCAATGAGAAAAACATTTTCCTTATCGGGACGGCTACGGGAGAGTTCGAGGAGAGTGCCTCCGAGTTTGAGGAGATACGCCAGGGCTGGTATACCCGCCATGAGGTGGCGGAGCTTCTTAAGTCGGCGCACTTTGCCGGAAGAACCCAGGGGTTCTGCTATCTGTGGAGCAGACCCGGGATCGAGTAACAGCTGTTTTGGTGAAACATCGGCAAGGATCGCCGATCATCGACAGATTATCAGCGCAATCCGTTTGGCGCACTTTGTGCGACAAACGATTCCTCTTTTATATAGGAAGAAATCACCAAAGAAACACTCCTTTCTGTATCAAAAAGTCACAAACTTTCAAAAATCCGATTTTGGGTGGAGCATTTTTCACGGATTGTGTGTTACAATGAAAAATACGCAGTCGGTGTGATACA
The DNA here is from genome assembly GCA_017614345.1 of Lachnospiraceae bacterium. Taxonomy (GTDB): domain Bacteria; phylum Bacillota; class Clostridia; order Lachnospirales; family Lachnospiraceae; genus JAGACB01. The sequence continues at coordinate 17,052 of JAGACB010000100.1, read as the reverse complement.
AAACACACAGTCAGAGTGATACAAAATACTCAGTCGGAGATTTTGAGAGAAAGGAGCGTTTTTTGGTATGTACGATATTGGTGAATTTGTGATCTACGGAACGGATGGGGTTTGCAGGGTCGAAAAAATAGGCGCTTCAAAGCTTCCCGAGATGTCCGCCGAAAAGAAGTATTACACGTTGTGCCCGGTCTATGAAAAAGGGTGTGAGATCGTTACACCGGTGGACCAGGACAGGATCGTGATGCGCAGGGTTCTCGAGAAGCAGGAAGTGATGGATCTCATCGACCGGATGGGAGAGCTGCCCGAGATCTGGGTCCGGGAGGAGAAGAAACGCGAGGAGGATTACAAGGAAGTGATCCGCTCCTGCGATTGTGAACGTCTCCTTTCCATGATCAAGACACTCTATCGAAGAAAGCAGATGCGCCTTGCTGCCGGCAAGAAAGTGACGGCCAAGGACATGAAATATTTTAACATGGCAGAGACCAACCTTTACGGGGAATTTGCCGTGGCGCTGGACCTTACACCGGCTAAGGTGAAGGAGCGCATCATCAGTCAGATGAAAGAAAAAGAGCAGAATCAGAAAGCCTCAGAGGAGATGGAAAATGTCCGTTCATGATGTAGAATGCTGTGAAACACATCATCATCACAACAAACTGGTTCAGGAAACCATGAAGCATATGCCGGAGGAGGATGTCCTCTACGATCTGGCGGAACTTTTCAAGGTCTTCGGGGATTCCACCCGGATCCGGATCCTGTTTGTTCTGTACGAGCAGGAGCTCTGCGTCTGTGATATCGCCGATGCACTCTCCATGACTCAGTCTGCAGTGTCCCACCAGCTGAAGATCCTGAAGCAGTCCAAGCTCATCGACAACCGCCGGGAAGGCCGTTCGGTGATCTACTTCCTGGCAGACGACCATGTAAAATCCATGATCGAGCAGGGACTTGAGCATGTGGAGGAATGAGATCGGAACTTTATTTGAAGATTTGTAATTTGTTTAATTTGATTAAGCGCTGATTTTTTGGATCAGTAACAATCGTTCATAATGCAACGCATTATGAGTGCGGACAGTTTCGGATGCTAGCATCCGAAACTATTCTGATAGATCAGTACTTTGGAAGAAATATCTTGAAATAATCAAGAGCGCTTTCCGGAAAGACTCCGGGAGGCGCTTTGTTTCTATATTATGAATTTCGAGCAAGAAAACCTCCTGCGACTTGTCGCTTGTGGAAGTCTATGGTTTTTTCGTTTTCTGAATTTTTATTTGTACAGTATTGCCTGTTTCGGACTTCAGTTCTTTTTTCATTCTGCGGATTTTTGGTAGCAAAGGATCTGACATAATCCAGGCACAGTCCGATGAAGATGAAATTGAAACCGATCAGCAGGGCAACTCCTGTTGCGATTAGTAATGGTAACTCTGCAGACATAAAAATCTCATAGGTGTTGTAACTAGGCTGAAGATAGTAGGTTGGTACTGCTATGAATTTAGTGGCAAACAGTATTGCAGAGATAAAGCAAAAACGGCTTCCAATGCTTTATTGTTCATTTGAAATACTCCCCTTGCTATATAACGGTATCATAATCTTAGAAATTTAAAATGTATATGTCAATGAAGAATACAATTTGTTTCTAAGGAATAATTCGTTACGATTGGAGAGGCTATCGGTTAGTTTGGGCAAAGGATTTGATGGTGGGAAAAACTGCATATTATAATAATATAATACTATAGAAATAAATAACGGGGTGGTTTCTGTAAAGTAGATCAAGAGAGTGATTTCTCATAATATTATGGGCGACTCCTAAAGAACTGAGGATTGTTAAAAATGTTATAAATGACTGATTCCATAGGCAATGAAGATGCAAAGTGATTGACACTTTATTTTATTGGTGCTATAATTTGAGTTGTTTTTATAGAAAAACCAGATACACTATTATATTTGAGGAGGAATGGGGAATGAAACAAAAAGCAATTTGGAGCAAGAAGGTTATAGTATTGTTATTTTCGATAGTTCTTATGGGAGTTATTATTTCTCCGGCTGTTTCTTCTGCAGCTACCACTGTATGGGTTGATAATAATCCCTTCATGCAGGGGGTTTTGGTTCAAAAACGAACTGTCATTTATACTACACCCATTAGAAGACAAATTAGCCAAGGGCAACCCTATAGGGCGCAAGTACTAGAAAATAAAAATAATAACGATGCGACTATGAATTATTCATATACTGTAAACCAAAAGTGTTCTGTTTCATTGGGGGCTGGGGTTAAAAAAGAGGTTTTAGAAGGAAATATAGGAATGTCAGCTGAAGCAGAGATTTCTACGGCATACTCCGTAAATGTTGTTGTTCCTGCTCGTTCAGTACGATATATTATGAGGACAGATGGGTACGAGCGAACCTATTTTCAGCACACCATATATTCCCAGATATCTATAGGAAATGTTTGGAGCACAGTTACAACCAGTAATCAGACAAGTTACTGGGATAAGCCGTTTGTACAGTTTGTGGTTAGGTAATCTTCAAGCAATGCCTTGTGTTCGATAATGATATAGAGTGAAAAGGGAGAAGTATGGAAAAAAGGCAATCAGGTAAATTAGCCCGGAAGTATGTTATCTGGATTCCGATTGTGATAATTCTATTATTATTGATTGGGGGAGGTAGCGTTTTTGGACTTCTTTACTATGAACGCAGTATATTTGTTAATAAAATGACTGCCTGCCCCCAAGATCAATATCTAGCGCATAATTCCGCAGAGGCGTCATGCGGGATTACGTTTTTGATTATTGATGGAGGAGGGTATATAAAAAAATGGATCGGAGAGAGTGAGTTAACACAAATTTCCTCAGGAGATGACTGGGTTTCTTCGCAAGTTGAAACCATAGAATTGGATTCGAGTACTCCCATAGAACTTCGTTCAGATAATGAAACTTCACTTTTGGCAGAAACCTGCACGGTAGTAAAGATAAAAGATAGCACATTGTTATCACCATACTCGATATATAAATTGACCATATATGTTCCATGTCCGGAAGAAGGACTTCATACATATCATCATTTAGCGATTCTAAATGAAGTATTTGATATTGGAACTGTGAATATTGATTCGATAGATGTTGAAGTGGAGAATGCGATTAGAGTTGGTGCTTCAACAAATGGATATATTTCTCCATTACAGGATGGATGTAGTTATTCATACACAGTTGAAAACACTTCGGAAAGTGATATAGAGGTGTTGGGAATAGAATATGTAATGGATGGAAGAAACTATCAGGAAATAGATGACCCGAAGATTGTTCCGCCTGGGAATAGTTTGAATCTTATGACTTCAGTCGAATTTGTTGGAATGAAGGAAAAGGTGCTAAAGCCGAAAATTCTCTATAGAGTTTCAGGGGAGACTTATTGTGTAGTTCCGCCTTGTGAGACAAGTTATATAACAGATCTTTCGAGGGATGATGTAGTAGAACTTCTTGAAAGTAGTGGTACAGTTTATGTCGGTAATTGAAGTATCTGAAGTAAGCAAAGCCTTTTTGATGGCTGAAGGACGGAAAGTTCCGGTTCTTCAAAATGTCAACTTTAAAGTGGAACAAGGGGAGTCAGTTGCAATATGTGGTCGATCAGGATCCGGGAAGTCAACTCTTCTTCATATATTGAGTGGACTTATATTGCCTGATGATGGCAAGGTTCTGGTACTTGATAAGGAACTCTCATTATATAAAGAAAATGAGAGATGTGACTTTCGAAATCGTTTTTTGGGATTTGTATTTCAAGCTTTTTATTTGGAACAGTCAATGACTGCACTGGAAAATGTGGCACTTCCCCTGATTGTTCAAGGTATCGGAAAAAAAGAACGTAATGAAAGAGCGATGGATGTGTTACGCAAGGTGGGACTTGAAGATCGAAGCGGACATAAACCATCAGAACTTTCTGGTGGAGAACAACAGAGGGTATGCATTGCGAGAGCAATTGTAACAGAACCGAGGATTTTGTTTGCGGATGAACCAACAGGAAACTTGGATGAGAAGAATAGCAATATGATTATGGAACTGTTGCTTGGTTTTACACAAAAGAATACTTCCGTTATATTGGTTACACATGAACAAGAGGATGCAAAACGCTGCTCAAGAATATTGCATCTTGTAGATGGCCGTATTTCTGATCTGTAGGAGGAAAAGAATTGTAAGATGAAGAGGCTATTGCTTTCGGATTTATACAAAATCAACAGAAGCAGATGGCGAAATAGTGATAGTAAGTATACCTTTTGGCTTACAGTGCTGAACTTGACAATTACCTTCATGTTTTTGTACTTCTTTCTTCAACTCGGGATCCATGCTGGACAATACTTGATACATTCGTTATTGTCTGGATCAATAATGAACACAATAATTCTTTCTTCGGAAACTACTTGCACAAGACGTGAACTCGAGGAATATTTGCAAGATGATACGATTAGTGATTATCGATTGATTCATTCTGCGGATGTTCAAGTTTTCGGGCTGGAAGAAGTGGCAGGAATGGATCTGACGATTATCGGAGGATCCTCTTTTTTTATGGATGAAGTTCAAAGTGAAGAGCCGATATATATAGGAGAAAATGGCAATCCGGAGTCGGGAATTGTTGTTTCCGAGAGGTGTTTTTCTTTGAATGAGGCAATCTCTTTGATTGGAAAGAAGATCTCTTTCGAATATGAGGGTGAAGTATATACTATTCCTGTTACATCTGTGATCAGTGATGAAGCAGAAAGCAGAATAGATCCGTCCTTTCAATCTGCGTGTTATCTGCTTTCTGATAATATTTTAGCATCCGAAAACATACAAATGGTCATTCTTCGAATGAAATCTCCAGAGTCTGTTTTAAGGTATTTAAAAGATCATCAATCAGGGAGGATAAAGATAAGATCAGCTGAATCGGAAATACGACGTCACATTAGTTTGTCTCGGATGGTTTCTGTACTTTTGGGTGTTACGGGTGTAATTTTTTCATTGTTTTCCGCAACCGGGATTGTAAATGGACTTCAGATTAATTATTTGCAGAATCGTCGTAACAGGGCGTTGCTTCAAGTTCTTGGTTTCTCATCTAAGTTGATTATCTGCATAGATTTGCTGGGTGCATTCGATCTATGGGTTCATACAGTTATAATAAGTGGTATACTGATTATAATCTTAGGATTAGGCGCCAGAATACTTCAGAGAAACATTCAAACACAATTGATTGGAGAAATGATATCGCCAGATCCGATTATAGTAGTATTTTGTTTTTTGGCATTATGTGGTTTAGTTATAGCCTGCACCTGGTATACGTCTCGACATCAATGGAAAGAACAAACTTTGGATGTACTGAAAAGTGAGTAATAATATGTTTGATTTTTTGGATTTTTGTTATCACAATTATCATAATCACAAAAAACAATATAGGATTTTATCAGTATCTGTGGGGATAGGCGTATTTTTGATGTTGTTTTTTGGCGCTATTAGTCATGGAAGTAGAGCTCTGCTGGTAGAAGAAATCATGCGAGATCCGGAGTTGTACCAGATTGCTATCATTCCTCTTAATCGGGATTATGTGGAAGAAGTGAATAATAGATATGGAAGCGTAAAAGGAGTAACAGATCAAGATTATTCAAAGTATTATGAGGCGGAGCAGGTGTTGCCGCTCGTAACTCCCCTTACAGCCGACAGTATTATAGTTAAATATCGTGCAGAAGATGTTGTTGCATGTAGTATAGAGAGGGCTCCTTTTGCTAGTCCGGATTATCCGTATTATTACGATGAATTCGATTCAGATGGATATGCCAAATTATTTCCGAGTTCAAATCTAAATTGTGTTGATACCAGTTATTCGACGTTCGATGTTGCGTTGTGCCGTTCAAAAGGTGTTGACAATCCTATCATAGCAGGCAGAGATTTTTTGAGTACAGATCACTATAGCCTTTTGATTGATCGGATAAGCGCATGGCAGATGGGGTTCCGGTCTCCCGAAGAAATGGAAGATGTTTTGGGAGTTAAAGTGAGTTTTACCTCAGCGAATGGTAATATGGTAACGGCGGAAATCGTTGGAGTGTATGATGCGGTATTAAATTATGATAATGTTGTACGCGGAGAAGCATCGGGTGTAGAGTTTGATAAACAGTTTTCAGAGAGCTACACTCCTATTCGGATATCGGGGGAACTTATGGAAGCTAATTCCAATTCGTTTCTTGGAACAAAAGATATTGCTGATGCGTTAAACGGGACTGAAACATCTTATTATGAAATTCGAACATCTTTCAGTGATTTGGAGGTGGTTCTTTCCTCATTTTATGTTTTATACGACAAAATGGGTGAAAATGTATCTTGCTATGCAGAAAGAATTGCAGAAGCGTTGGATCGGATGAAAATGCTTGGAAGGATTCTGATTCTTAGTGGTGGGGGTTTGTTGATTTTAACATTAATCAATTTGATTTCTTTGATTATTGTGACATACGAGTTTCGGAAAAAATGGTTTGCGATTCAGTGTGTCCTCGGCATTTCACTAAAAAAACTGAGTCTTGGATTCTTTTGTGAAGTTGGAATGGCGGTTTTGGCAGGTGCCTTTCCGGGAATGATCCTTTCAATACTAGGGTGTCTTTCTTTGAATATTTGTACGCACCTAATATATAGTCAGTATCGCGGGGGGGAAAATGTCTTTTTTCCAGAAATATCAACAGTTGTGATAGTACTGTGTATTTTTTCACTGTTTTTTGCAGTGACAGGGTTTATAATAAAAAAACGTTTTCAGAAGTTAAATATATTAAACACGTTGAAGGCGGTTTAGAGAATTAGTGAGTTTAAGCGCATATAATAAATCATAAAATGATAGCTGATTTCCATAGAGAAGAAATATAAAAGCAACGACCCGCAAGCGAATCGTTGCTTTTATAACGTATAAGAAAAAAGAAGGAAATGGATTGGATCCATTCGGATCCTTCCGGTAGGCGATTGTAATGGCTTTTTCAAAGGTTTTTGAGGGGGGACCCGGTTGTGGTGAGGGGCTCACAACCGGGCTTAAGTATGAAAAAGCTTTTTGATTCAAATGTTGCCATCTGAACCGTATCATTTCTGATACACTTTTAGGGTACACGGCGATTGTGACGGAAGTATGTGCAAGACTTTAAATAAAAATTAACATTCGAAAGTTCTGCGGTAAAAGATGGGGGTCAATTATAAAATCTCGCTAAAGTTTTATGCATTGAGCTAATTTTCGGCTGTTTAAGCGGGAAAATCTGTGTCTTTTCGGAGGGAAAAACGAAAAAATTGTGTCTTTTGGGAAATTCCCCCTTTTCAGTTTCGAATTTTTCGTCTATAATAACATGCGCACTACTCTAATGAAAGGCAGGTTAAGCCAAATGGCAGTAGATATCGGAATCGATCTTGGTACAGCCAGTGTGCTGGTATATATAAAAGGAAAAGGCGTGGTTTTAAAGGAGCCTTCCGTAGTTGCTTATGACAGGGATACCAATGAGATCCCGGCCATCGGTGAGGAAGCGCGTCTGATGATCGGACGTACCCCGGGCAATATTGTGGCAGTCCGCCCTCTTCGTCAGGGTGTGATCTCGGACTATACCATGACCGAGAAAATGTTGAAATACTTTATCAGGAAAGCTGCGGGAAAGAGACTGTTCCCGAAGCCCAGGATCTGTGTCTGCGTTCCCAGCCAGGTAACTGAGGTGGAGCGTAAGGCCGTTGAAGATGCAACCTACAATGCAGGTGCTAGAGAGGTTTATATCATTGAGGAGCCCGTGGCAGCTGCTATCGGTGCAGGCATTGATATCTCCAAGCCCTGCGGAAATATGATCGTGGATATCGGCGGCGGTACCACGGACGTCGCTGTCATTTCCCTTGGAGGAACTGTTGTGTCAACTTCCATCAAGGTGGCCGGCGATGATTTCGACGAGGCACTGGTTCGTTATATCAGAAAGAAGCACAACCTTCTGATCGGTGAGAGAACCGCTGAGGATATCAAGATCAAGATCGGAACCTGCTATAAGCTGGCAGAGGAAGAGGTAATGGATGTTCGCGGACGGAACCTGGTTTCCGGTCTGCCGAAGACCATTCAGTTTACTTCGGACGATGCTCTTGAAGCGCTTCAGGAGCCGGCTATGGCCATCGTGGATGCCGTACATTCCGTTCTGGAGCGTACACCTCCGGAGCTGGCTGCGGATATTTCCGAGCGCGGAATTGTCCTGACCGGCGGTGGAGCCCTGCTTCGCGGCTTAGAGCCCCTGCTTGAGGAGAAGACCGGCATCAACACCATGACGGCTGAGGATCCCATGACCTGTGTTGCCATCGGAACCGGACAGTACATCGAGTTCCTGAGCCATCCGAAGAGTATGGATTGAACAATAAAGGAATATTATATGGAAACTTTCGAAGGCTATGTGGAGCATGTGATCTTTCGCAATGCTGAAAACGGCTATACGGTGTTTCTGCTTAAAACAGCGGTGGAAATCACCGCTGTTGGCATTTTACCGGAAATCACCGAAGGAGAGAATATTCGCGTTACCGGTGAATGGGTGGACCATTCTGCCTACGGAAGGCAGTTCAAAGTCACCGAGACGGAGTTTCTGCGCCCTACGGACAGTGAGTCCGCAGAGCGTTATCTGGCGTCCGGTGTGATCAAGGGCATAGGTCCGGCTCTGGCCAAAAAGATCGTGGACCGGTTCGGGGACCAGACCTTTATCATCTTGGAGAGCCGGTGCGAGGAGCTGGCCAAGGTCAAGGGCATCAGTGAGCGGAAGGCACAGCAGATCTCAAGGGAGATCCTGGAGAAACGGGACATCCGTGAGGTGACCATGTTTCTGCAGAAGTACGGCGTGACTGCCGGCCTTGCTGTGAAGATCTACAAGCATTTCGGACAGGAGACCTACGACGTTCTCAGAAAGAACCCCTACCGCCTGGCGGATGAGGTCTACGGCATCGGCTTTAAGACCGCCGATGAGATTGCATTGTCTCAGAGCGGAGCCAGGGTGGACAGCGAATTCCGGATCAATTGCGGGATCCGCTATACGCTGCAGCAGGCATCTCAGAACGGACACACCTGCCTGCCCTATGAGGAACTGATCCGGCTTTCCGCCGAGGTTCTTGGGGTAAGTGAGGAGCAGGTGGAGCATGCCATGGGGGAGCTTCTGATCAGCCGGAGGCTTATTATGAAGCGCCGGGAGGACCGGAAGTATGTGTTCACCGAGCGGTTCTACCTGATGGAGAGCCATGTGGCCAAGGGGCTCATGGACCTGGACGTTCATGACCATGTAAAGCAGGAGCTTTTGGAAAAACGTATGGCCGAGGTAGAAGAGGAAGAGGGCATCGTGCTGGATGAGATCCAGAAGAAGGCGGTGTCATCTGCATTTTCCCACGGTCTTCTGATCATCACCGGAGGTCCCGGTACCGGAAAGACCACAACCCTCAAGTCCATTATCCGGATGTTTGAGCTGGAGGGAATGGAAGTGCTGTTGGCGGCGCCTACGGGACGGGCTGCCAGGAGAATGAAGGAGGCCACCGGGCACGAAGCAAGTACCATCCACCGTCTGCTGGAGCTGGCGGGAGCCGGAGATCCCGGGGACGAAGAGTCCATGGAGGGCCGGGCGACCTTCCGCAGAAACGAGCAGAATCCGCTGGAGGCGGACGCCGTGATCATCGATGAGGCCTCCATGATCGATATCGGTCTCATGAATGCTCTGGTGAAGGCCATCTCCGTGGGCACCAGGCTGATCCTGGTGGGAGACGCCGATCAGCTGCCCAGTGTGGGTCCGGGAAATGTGCTTCGGGACGTGATCGAAAGCGGATGCTTCCCGGTTGTGAAGCTTGAGCGGATCTTCCGACAGTCGGAGGAGAGCGATATTGTAATGAATGCCCATGCGATCCGGGCGGGACGGCCGGTGGACGTGGTCAAAAAGAGCAGTGATTTCTTCTTTATCAGAAGAGATCCGGAGCATACGGTGGGTGCCACCATTACCCTGGTCAGGGACAAGCTGCCGGAGCTTCTGACAAGATCATTTCCCGGGGAGAGTATCGAGGATCTGATCCGTGAGATCCAGGTGCTGGTTCCCATGAAGAAGGGGCCCTTCGGCGTGCAGAACTTAAATCAGGTGCTGCAGCAGTACTTAAATCCCGAGGATCCCATGAAGGCGGAGCTTTCCAGAGGTGATATCACCTTCCGGGAAGGTGACCGGGTGATGCAGGTCAGAAACGATTATCAGCTGGAATGGAGTATCACCGGAAGCCGGGGCGTGGAGCTGGAGCACGGCATGGGCGTCTTTAACGGCGACTGCGGCTATATTACGAGGATCAATCATATCACGGATGAGGTGACGGTGCTCTTTGATGAGAGCCGGGAGGTACGCTATCCCTTTGACCAGACGGATGAACTGGATCTGGCTTATGCACTGACCATCCATAAGTCCCAGGGAAGTGAGTATCCGGCAGTGGTCCTTCCTTTAAACGGAGGTCCCAGGATGCTGATGAACCGGAATCTTCTTTATACCGCGGTGACCAGAGCCAAGACCTGTGTGGTAGTGGTGGGGAGTCCCGAGTGCTTCCTGCAGATGATTGAAAACGTCAGTGAGCAGAAGCGGTATTCGGGCCTTTTGTGGCAGCTCCGGGATCTGAAGGAGCTGAAGGCTTCTATGAGAGAAGGATTGTAATGGTTGATAAAGACTGGAAAAGGGCGTTTCGGGAAGAAGGAGAGGTGTTCTTAAATCTCTTCTTTCCGGAAACGTGCCCTGTGTGCGGCAGGCCGAGTGACGGAAGAGAGACTTCCGAGAAGGCCTGCCCTCTTTGTTTGAAGGGACTGAAGGAGATCACGGGACCTGTGTGCATCCGGTGCGGAAGACCGGTCTCCTCCCCGGGGGACTTTTACTGCGGAGAGTGCAAAAACCGGGGGTGGGACGCATCGGCCTCCTTTGAGCAGGGGATCTGTCTCTATCCCTACGCCGAGGTTCAGGACGGTCTTTTGGAGTTAAAGTACAAGAACCGCAGGGAGTATGCGGAGTTTTACGGAAGGGCAGCGGCAAAGCGGTCGGCAGAGCTGATCCGTGAAGTCTGGAAGGCAGATGTACTCATTCCCGTCCCGGTTCATGCCCTCAGAAAAAATCTTCGCGGCTATAATCAGGCTGCGCTGATCGCAAGAGTCATGGGACGGGAGCTGGACTTACCCGTGGAGGAACACATCCTGATCCGGACGAAACAGACCACGGCGCAGAAGAAGCTGGATCCCCTGGAACGCCTCCGGAATCTCCGGGGAGCATTTGCCTGCAAAGGAGATGTGAGCGGCTTAAGGCGGGTGGTTTTGGTGGACGATGTTTTCACCACCGGCAGTACGGTGGAATCCTGCGCCCGTGTCCTCATAGCCGCGGGGATCGAGCAGGTATACTTTGTTGCCATCGGAATTGCGGCTTCCGGTGATACACCCATGACTCAGCCGAGGAACTGAGGATGGGAGATTTGGGCAGGTCGGAAAAATTTGAGAGGATTTCAAATCTTTATCATAGGAAAATGGCGCTTGTAACATTTTGTGTTGCATTGTAACAAAGGGAATGTTACAATGAAAATATAGTGTTACGATGAGGACCCAAATGATTTGGTTTGATCAGGAGTAATCCGTGATAAGGACGACAAATGTATCTCCGGAGGTGATGTAAAATGATGGAAGTAATAGAAAAGGTTTTTGGAAAAGCAGTAAATGAAGAGGAATACCATTTTCCTTCCGGTACTCCGATATTCATTTTATATGGGTATGCTGTGTCTAGAATTACACTGGACCGGATGAGTTGTATTCTTGTCAGACCCAAGGATGAAAAGTATACTCTTTCCGGATTAAAGAAACATCTTGCGATCATCAGGGACATCTGTGGAGAACCGGTTGTTTTGGGAATTGATAAGTTGTCTGCGATGCGGCGAACCAATCTGATCGAGGAGGGAATTTCCTTTGTTTCCGGATCAGGTCAGATTTTTATTCCGGGTTGGGGTTGCTACTTTGATGAACGGATCAGTAATCCTCCGAAGGAATCTTTCATCTTGTCCGCAAATGCACAAGTGATTTTTCTTTACTTGTTTTACCATGATGACGGTCAATGTAAAAGGGTCACTCAGACTCAACTCGCAAAAGAACTTCAGATGAATAAGATGACCTGTTCGAGGGCAGTTCGGCAGCTACGGGAATTGAAGCTGATTTCGGTATATGAGGAAGGTACCGCGAATTTCATTTTTCTGGATGATAGACTTCGGGCACTTAAGGATGCCTTTGCACATATGGATTCTCCGATTCGGAAAAAGGTATATGTGAGTCGGATTCCGGAAGGATTTTCCGGAAAGATCTGCGGGCTCAAAGCGCTTTCCGAAAAGACTATGATCGCAGTATTGGATCAGGATGCCGGATATGCGATCACAGGGGAGGACTTGAAAATGATCGATCCCGGTCTGTTGGTTGATGAGCAAACATTCTGTGATTTCGGAGGAGAGATCGTAGAAGTATGGAAATATGATCCTAAGTTGCTTTCCGCACAGTATTCAGTGGATGATATTTCCCTTATACTCGAACTGAAAAGTGAAGAGGATGAAAGAATACAAAAAGAACTGGATGTAATCCGTGAGAAGTACGGATTGGAAGGAGCGTAATTGGCATTAGGATTAGAAGAGTTTAAAAAACATTTCAAAGAATATGGAGATCAATATATTTTGATCGGGGGAATGGCTTGCGATTCTTTGTTTCATAGTATCGGGGATACATTCCGTCCCACCAGAGATATCGATATGGTTCTGATTGTAGAGGCATTAACCACAGAGTTCAATCATCAGTTTTGGAAGTTTATCGATGAAGGGGGATATGAAGCGAGGCAAAGAAATGATGGAAAGTGCGAGTTCTACAGATTTGTGAATCCGAAGAATCCTTCGTTTCCGATTATGATAGAATTATTTGCCAGACCGGGAGGAGATGTAGAGCTTCAGTACCCGGGGCATTTGATCCCGTTACACATTGACGATGAGGCTTCCAGCCTTTCAGCAATCCTTCTCAACGAAGCATACTATGAATTATTGCTTGACGGACGAACAATGGTTGATGACCTCTCGGTTCTCGACGCCGAACACTTGATTCCAATGAAAATGAAAGCATGGTTGGATTTATCGAAACAAAAAGCAGAAGGAATTCATGTGAACGACCGCGATCTTCGAAAACATCGTCAGGATGTTTTCAGACTATTTCAGTTGCTGGATCCTGAGAAAACTATTTCGGTTCCCGGAGAAGTGTATCGAGATATCAAGAAGTTTGTCAGCATTGTAAGGGAACATAGTTTTGATACTGCTGCAATTGGGATCAGGATTTCGAAAAACGATATTCTTGATGTTTTTGACGAAATTTACATTGAGAAAAATAGTCAATTAAAAGGATAATGAACAGTCTTTCTTGCCTATTCTCCTTGATAGTGCTAAAATGAAGGAGTATGTTTACCTTCGGCCCTGACCGGCCTTGTAAGAAAAAAAGGAGGAGAAAAATGAGGAAAATGAAAAACACAGCCCTGAAGTTGTTCGGCGGGCTTGCAACTGCAGCGGTTGTGCTGGCAGCGGCAGCAGTTCCGGCGTTCGGCCTCGGGAACACGGTTTCGGCAGACCCCGAGCCGGAGCAGGAAGTAGTGAAGTATGATGTGTGGCTCGGATCTACACAGGTCACTTCCGAAAATCAGGATGATATCTTCGGAGACGGAAAAGCAAAACTGATCCCGAAGATCGATAAAGAGACCGGCGAGATCCGGAACTTTTCTCTGATCCTGGATAATCCCACGATTGAAGGCGTTCATCAGATCGACGATGATACCGACTGCAAGATCTATTATGATTGCGACAATGGGTGTCCTTCCATTTACGGATGCTATCATATGGACTTGGCTGAGGCAGATTACGGATTATATGTACCGGAAGGCTGCTGGATCTACGGCGACTATTCTTTCATCGGGGAAGAGATCGGTGTTTATTCCCTGTACAGCTGGCTCCATATTAATGACAATCACTACAATCCGGTTTCCGGCCAGGCTGAGGAGGCTTCCTTCTATGCAGAAGGCGGAACCTATGGGATCAGCATTGACCGGGAGGAGCAGGGTACCTATTCACAAACCTATTTCACCGATCGGCTGAGCCGGGTGGAAGTTAAGGGCGGCACCGAGGCGATCGGAAACGGTACCATTCGTGCGGAGTCTCATTTGACCGTGAAAGATCCCGAGGATGCTCAGATCATAGGCGGAAATGTTGTCGTTATTGAAGGCGATGAAGGAAAGGCCGTTGAGGTAGATCATTTTGTTCTGGAGCGTGTTTCCGAACTGTGGGTCGGAGGAATTCAGGTAACAGAGGAAAATAAGGATGATATTCTCGAAGACGGCGGCAAAGCCAAATTTGACTTCGATACCAATGTACTCACCCTGAAAGATCCGGTGATTGATGGGTTTTATGAGATTACTAAAGAATCAACCGCTACGATCTATGCAGTCAATATGGATCTTACCATTAAGGGAAGCTGTGAGATCAATTCCCCTAATGTGACATACGGTATCGGAGTATATCAGGGAACCCTGTCTTTAGACGGAGAGTTTTCCGTTATCACCGATTACCACGCTATCGTTCTCGATTCACATCAGAATTTCATGGGATCGGACCTGTATATCGAAGGTGGATCTCTTTATGCCGAAAGCCGGTGGAGCGCTGTTTACGGCGATTCGGACATCGTGATCGGAAATAAGGTTCGTCGTGTGGAATGTATTGCAACGGAGCCGGATGAATATAATTATGCAATGGGAGTTACCGGCGTGGTGAAGGATGATAATGGCGAATGCGTTCATAAGATCATCGTGGATCCTTCTTTGGTACTGGTTACTCCGGAGGATGGTGTGATCGACCATAACCTGATCTATGAGGCTGATCAGGAGACCTTTGCGGTTCATGTTGTTTTTGAACACCCTTGCACCGTTTCCTTTGATACGGATGAGGTCGGAACCGCTCCCGAAGCACAGAACGTTCAGTACGGGGATAAGATCCAAAAGCCGGAAGATCCGGAAGCAGAGGGCTATGTTTTCAAGGGCTGGTTTGCTGATGAAGACTGCACAAAGGAATTTGACTTTGATGCTCCTATCGAGAGCAATGAAGTAACGATCTATGCGAAGTGGGCGGAGCTTTTCGATGTTGTTTTTGTAATGAACGGCCGGGGCACACAGCCTGCAGATCAGATCGTGGAGGAAGGCAATAAGGCGGAAAAGCCTGCCGATCCTGCCGCAGAGGGCTATGTCTTCAAGGGCTGGTTTGCAGATGAAGACTGCACAAAGGAATTTGACTTTGATTCTGCAATCACTGCCGATACAAAGGTTTATGCGAAGTGGGCGGAAGTCTTCACCGTAAAGGTTGACGGTCAGGATGGTGAAAAGACCGTTGTGGAAGGTGAAAAGATCGAGAAGCCTGCAGATCCCACAAAGGACGGCTATGTCTTCAAGGGCTGGTTTGCAGATGAAGACTGCACAAAGGAATTTGATTTTGATCAGCCTGCAGAAGGTGATACAACGATCTATCCGAAGTGGGCAAAGATCTGCAAGATGACCCTGAACCTGGGCGGCGGTACCTTAAACGGCCAGAGCGGTTCTGTGGTTCTTGATGCAGAGGAAGGCTCCACCATCATCATGCCTTTGCCTGAAAAGGAAGGCTTCGAATTCGACTACTGGAGAGGCTCCAGCTACAAGGCCGGTGATCCCTACACCGTTTCCGGTGACCATAATTTCCGTGCAATGTGGAAGGCAGTTGCCGGTGCAGGAACCGGTGCTCCCGCAACCGGAACCAACACCATGAC
This sequence comes from Lachnospiraceae bacterium, assembly GCA_017614345.1. Classification (GTDB taxonomy): domain Bacteria; phylum Bacillota; class Clostridia; order Lachnospirales; family Lachnospiraceae; genus JAGACB01. Next base: position 1,227 of record JAGACB010000100.1, on the reverse strand, counting down.
AGCAGTGATGATCCTTGTATCTGCAATGATGCTGGCAGGTCTCGGACTTGTGATCGGCAAGGGCCGTGCTCGCAGAGTGTGAGAAATGAACAGAGAAATAAATAAGTAAATGAAAACCCTTGAGGCGCATACCGAGGTATGTGTTCTCAAGGGTTTTTTTCGGAAAATATCAATCATTCGGAAAATGTTTCCGCAATACTACTCTTCCCGGATGCTGTCTGCAGCGCGGATCACATCATCGAAGCCGGGTTCCCTCTCTGCACGTTCGTAGAGGACAATGTCCGGTTCGTATTCGTCCACGATCTTCTTCAGGTCGAACATGGTTACGGACCAGAGCTGGATGGTCTCGGAGAAGCTTTCGCTGATGTCGTCGATGAGGAACATCTCAATGTAGCTGTCGCCGATGATGAGGAGCTTCAGATCATTGCCGGCCTCGGAATTCACATGATAGCTCTGGCGGGGATCCAAGTCCTTGTAAAGGGTCAGACGGTCATTTTCCAAAACGGCTTTCGGATCACGCAGGACAAATTCTTCGGAGATATTTTCCACATGGATGCCGCCGAAGAGGGTGTCCCCCAGATCCTTTTCGGTGATGATGTAATCGTCCTCCGAAAGGATTTTGATGGGTTCGGTTTTCTGAGTCTTCTGCGTTGAAAACTCCTCGTAATCCTGAGCGATGGTCTCCATCAGCTGCCGATATCCGAGGTAGGCACCCCGGTCGGTCCAGTGAGTGGAGTTGCCCCAGATGCTGTAGGTTTCGTACTGCTCCTTTCCGGCGATCAGCACCTCCTTGGTGGAGATCACGGGAACGGAAGTCCGGGTCTTTAAAGCATCCACCACCTGGTCGGTCATGGAAACATCACCGTACTGGATCACACTGTCGGGAAAATATTCCGGGTAAATGGACTGCTTGTCCCAGTTCTGCATGTAGTAGAAGCGGATCCCGCGGTGCTCAAGATAGTCATTTACCACGGTATAGGAATCGCAGATCCTTTGGATCTGTTCCTCCGGCAGCAGATTGGTGTGCTGGTATTCGGGGATCACGATCTGACCCACGTAATTTAACTCGCCGTTGGGACCTAAGCGATAGTCGGCCCCGGGGGGCATTTCGCCGAAGAGGCGGATGCGGATGGAGGCATTTGCCCGGATCATGGGATCCCTGAGGCCTATGTGGTCGTTAAACCAGGACTCGAACTCCGCAGGAAGATTGTGATTGATCCCGCCCTC
>JAGACB010000017.1 GCA_017614345.1 Lachnospiraceae bacterium | reverse complement strand
GCCATGTAGATCAGGTCCTCATCGATATTGTATTCGGTGACCATAGGTGAATCCTCCAGCTCCGGATCCGCGGCATAATCTTCCTCCGTGGGAGCATATTTCCCGTTCATGGCGGGGAATGTCTTGATCATCTCCAGAAAGAAGGCTGCAAGACGTTCATCAGCACCCTCGATATCATAGTAATCCCTTTTTCCCGACCATTCAGCCTTCTTCCAGAACCATTCCAGAAAATCCACCGGATCCTCCGGAGCCTTTTCCTTTACATAAACCAGCAGATCCAAGCTCATACTTTATCCCGTCCTTTCCGCCCGGCCTTTCTGACCGGTGCTCATACTTTCGGCCCCTTTTCAGGCGCCGGCCTTATGCTTCTTCAATATTGACGATCCGCATATAGCGGCTCAGTGCATATTCCCCGTCATGGCATTCGCCGGGAAAATAACTGCTCATATCCGCAGCCCTTGTGACCCGGATGATACCGGAACGAATCAGAAGTTCTGTCAAAGTTGCTCTCTCCTCTTTCGGACAAATGAGTCCTGCCGTCTGCAGGTAATACCGGTTTGCATAAAGAACCTTTCCGATCTCCGCCTTCGGCAGGGGCTTTACCAGTACGTTACACATCATGGGAGAAAGCTCCAGCTTCGGATCCGCGGAAAGGATCAGACTGCAGGATCTTCCGCGAAGGACATTTTCCTGCTTCTCTTCTTCTCCGAGGTAAGACTTCAACCTCTGGGTATAGGAGATCAGCGTATCTCTGGCCCGGACCCCGATGTCGCCGGTGGCATGCCCCTTCACGGCACTCTCCAGGATCGGAAGGAAATGCTCTGCAAAGGCCTTCAGCCGTTCCGGATCGGAGGTATCCAGGTAGATCACCTGGCAGCTGCTGCAGAAAAGCTGTTTGGTGGTGGCGATGTGCTCTGCCAGGTCTGCCAGCTCCCGGTCGATCTCCTCATTCTCTTCGAAAGCAGAAACATAGCAAAAGCCCAGCTTCTGCCCCCACTCAATGATCTTGGCTCCGGGGTGAGCCAGTTCCCGGACCGCTTCAATGGCCATGTCACTGCCCCAGACGCTGATGGCGTTGGACAGCTCCGCCATCCGCTTCATGCCCTGGATGTCTGTTGAGGAGGTATCAAAGACGTAAATATAGTCCTTCAGTTCCGGCTTATACTCAATGAGCTTTCGGATCAGCGTTAAGGACAGACCGTTATCCGCCGAAGGAAGCTTCAGGATGTTGATGTTTCCCGTCATAAGGCCCTCTGCCAGAGAGTAGGCCGGAAGGAAATCCATGTTGCCGGCGGAGATATGGAACAGGACGCCGAGAGGCATTTTCCTGACACGGATCCTGGAAAAGCCGGTCACCGGGTCCGTGACATATTCTTCCGTATTGCCAAGCTCAGTGTTCAGCTTCTTTCGGAGCTCTCCCTCCGATAACAGCATTTCCGCCTGCTTTTTGTAGGTGTCCACTGTATCCTCCGGAAGGGAGGTCAGCAGTTCATCAAACACACCGGAAAGGAGGTCCGCCCTGAGGCAGGTTACGGCTTCGATCACCACATCGGGAGAAAGAGGCTCACGCATCAGGATCTCCGGGATCTTCCGCTCCAGTTCGTTCAAAAGTCGCTCCTGCTCGGAGCTTTCGCAAAGTTGTCCGTCAAATAAGATCATACCTTCACCCCCTGCAGGATCTCCGAGGCACCTGCCGCACAAGTCTTGATGCTCTCCGGAGCCACTCTTCCCACGATCTCCAGATAAGGAGATTCGGCGCCGCAAGGACACGATCCTCCGTCATGGAGGATCCCCAGATCATCAGTCATAACGGAAAGAATGGGGGTAGCCTTGCAGACCGGAGTGATCAGATTCACAAGGCCTGTCTTACCATGCTCCAGGGGCTCAAGGGTGTCCGAATCCCGGATCACCACGCGGCAGTATACCGGCACGTGAAAATGGTGTGCCTTGCAGTCGCAGTAAAGGATGGGATGCTCCACCACGGAGAACATCTCGATGATGCTCTCTTCCCCGATGCCCAGGGTCTTTTCCGCCAGCTTGTAGAAGGTTTCCTTGTCCACCGCCTCCTGATAGAACTGCTTCCAGCCGCCGCCCAGGATGATCATGGAACCCTTGGGAAGCTTAAAGGAAAGCCCTCTCTCTTCCAGGATCCGGAACAGGAAAAAGGTATAGGCAGGAAAGCCCACCAGTCTCACCGGTGCACTCTTCTTTTCATATTTCGCAAGTGCTGTTAAGATGCTTTCAAAATCGGGATGATAGCCGTCAGCGGTAAGCTTTAAAACGAATTTCCGGCTGATGGCAGGAGACAGAAAAGTAGAAAGATAGGCCGTTCTTGCAGCGGCTACCTTATCGTAACGATTGGGTTTATTACCCATAATGACATAGCGGGTGGGTCTCAGGGACATGATGCCCCGATACTTTGTGACACGGACCGCCATTTTTAACAGGGAAATGAGTGCGCCGAATTCAAAACGGACACGGCTCTTTTTCCCGCTGGTCCCGGAGGAGGTCACCATGACCAGGTGCCGCCCCGAGCGAAAATCATGCTGCTTCATCAGCATGGAAGGGATCACCGGGATATCCTCCGGCCTCTGAATGTCTGCAGAGGAATGAATCCCCAGCCTTTCGGAGATCTTCCGATAATCCTCCGAATGGGAGATCAGGTGATCAAAGTTCTCCTTGCAGGCATCCAAAAACAACTGCTGCGATGCCTCACAGCAGTTGTACAGGTCTTTACGCGAAAACAGACGTCTTCTGTAACTCAAAAAACATCCCCCCGATCTTTCTTACGGATCAACGATCGTAGAACCCGTGCTCTCTTCTCCATTTTTCTCTCATCATAAACGCCAATACGATCAGCGTGATCAGGATCAGAAAACAGATCACGAGAAAACCGAAAATGCCGAAGATTAACATAATGAGTACACTGAACGCCATGATTTATCCCCCCTTCGTATTATGGGCGATTGTTGCAGATCTTCGATCTGCAACTTACAAGGAATAGTTTGGTTCGTTTCACGAACCAAACGGTTGCGCCCATAATCCTTCGAATTATGGCCGATTGTTGCAGATCTTCGATCTGCAACTTTTACATTGTTCCGAACTCGGAAAGCTCCAGTCCCGGATTCCGCTCTTCTACCATCCGAACGCTCCAGCTGTTGATGAACAGGAGCAGCGGATTGCCCTTCAGATCCTCAACACGCTTCATATCCGAGGTTCCGGAGATGGATTCCACACTGATCTCGTGAGGATTGTTGATCCAGCGGATGTACTCGTAAGGAAGCTGTTCGAGTGCGATTTCAACGTTGTATTCATTTTTCAGACGGTACTCCAGAACTTCAAACTGCAGGACACCCACAACGCCTACAATGATCTCTTCCATACCGCTGTGGATCTCCTTGAAGATCTGGATCGCACCCTCTAATGCGATCTGGTTGATCCCCTTCACAAACTGCTTACGCTTCATGGTATCCGCCTGTCTTACCCTTGCAAAATGCTCGGGAGCAAAGGTGGGGATTCCTGCGAAGGTGATCTTCTTGCCCGGAGTGCAGATGGTATCGCCGATGGCAAAAATCCCCGGATCGAAGACACCGATGATATCACCGGCATAGGCTTCCTCCACAATCTTACGCTCATCCGCCATCATCTGAGTGGACTGGTTCAGACGGATCCTCCGTCCTCCCTGCACATGATCCACTTCCATTCCGGCCTCATACTTGCCGGAGCAGATGCGCATGAATGCGATACGGTCTCTGTGGGCCTTGTTC
>JAGACB010000099.1 GCA_017614345.1 Lachnospiraceae bacterium | reverse complement strand
TCCTCGTCGAACTCGATCAGCTCGTAAAGGTCCTCCACCAGCCACTTCATGATGTTCAGGTTGCCCCAGAAGGCATTGTAGCGGATCCGATGGGCCAGAAAGCTCTTGGCGCAGAGGTACAGGTCCTCTGCTTCATCATAGCGCTTCTGGGAAACACGGATCCGGCCCAGCCGGGTAAATACCTCCGGCACCGGAGCAAAGGGATCCCTCAGATTTTGAACCTTCGGGAACAGATCCTCAATGATCTCCTCGTACTTCGCCCGGTCCTTCTCCACATAATAACCGTTTCGGTACATATCTGCAACCTTATATGTGGCTACGAGATGCCCTTTTTCCATCAGCTTGGAAAAATACCCGTAGGCCTTTTCGTAGTCGCACTCCCCGGTCCGGCCGTAATACCAGATGTAGCCGAGGCACTCGCCGGCCTCATCATAGTCGTAGGAATCCGCCATCTCATAATACTTCAGAGCCAGGTCATAGCGTTTCAGCTCATAGTAGTAGCCGCCCAGATGCATCATGTCCCCGGGATCATGCTCTTCATCGATCAGAAACTTCATGGCCTCGATAAAAAGAAACTCCTCCTCCGCAGAGGGGTTATTGTCATTAATAAAATCTTCCACTATTCGTCTTGCTTCATTGATTGTCATATCGGCACCTCTTTTCCTTTCAACTTCTTTATGCCTCCAATATACCTCATCACAAGTCCCATAAAAATACCTGAAAAATTGACCCGCCATCACCTTTGTGGTATACTGTGAGCACAAAGGAGGACTGCGCCATGAGTGAATTTTCAAAGTATCACAGATATCACGAATCGGGCGAAGGAGCCAATGTCAACAACGTGGAGAACTTCGGACAGCCCGCATATTCCCTATATACCAGCACCAGATTCTTTTCCCTGACTCATCATATCGACGTGACGGATGATCAGGAAAATGTCATTTATCAGGCCGAATCAAAATTCTTCTCGATCCTTGATAAGACCTATGTTTACCGGGCAAACGGAGAGCAGATCGCGTACATTGAGCGGCAGTTCTTTTCATTTCATGAACGCCACTATGTCACAATGTCAAACGGCCTTCAGTTCGATCTTTCAAACGAGTTGTTCCACCTGATCAAGGACATCACTAACATTGAGCAGCTGGGCTGGCAGCTTCGGGGCAACATCCTGGGGCTGAACTTCGAGCTCTATGACCGCGAGGGAAATGTGATCGCCGTCATAGGTCAGAAGATGCTCTCGCTCCATGATAAATATTGTGTCGACATCTACAAACCGGAATATGAGGAGATCGTCATTGCCATTCTGATCACGCTTCAGCATATGATCCGCGACAGAGAAAACGCAAACACCTCCTCAAGTACCAGTTCCTCATCCGGTTGATAACCGGACATTTTCATTCAACGATAAAAACCAAAAAGAACAATCAGCCGGTTCAACAGACCGGATGATTGCTGCTTTCCGAAAAAGGAGGCGACCTTCTTGAAGGCAATCAGACAGATCAGTCGGGATATCCTGCTGGCAGGGCTCGGCACGGTGGATGAGCAGAATGAGGAAGTAAAGGAGCTTCTTCACCGCGGCGGTCTGATCCTGGGAATGCAGGAAGTGGACAATGAAGAACTGTGTTATAACGGCAACCGGGACCGCATTGAGGCGGCCAGAGCCGAAAAGCGCACGGACCGGGATTCCATTCCCATCGGCCCCGGCATGCAGGTAAATGTTGAACGCACCCACGACGAACACGGCAAGACCGTGGAACGCTCCGTTGAGGTGGTCAAGAATGCATCTTCCGTGATCGCAGATGCAACTGCCTCCGTGGCAACCAGTGCAGGCGAGATCGCTGGGACCGTGGCAGGAGCCATCCTTCCGGGGATCTCCCATCTTTCGGGGCGGATTTTTTCTTCTGACAGTGCAAGATCAGGATCCGAACATCTCTCCGATCATTCATCCGGACAAAAGTCCGAGAACGGGTCAAAGGAGGATGAAAAGAAATGATCTCTCGCATGGAAATGAAATGGAAGAACATTCCCAGGGAAATGTTCGATGAATCCAAACGTCTTGAGCAGATCACCTCTGTGATCCGAAAGCATGACCTGGTGCGAAACGGTCTGACGCCCCAAAGCCTCCGTCACGTACTGGAGGACTTAGGGCCCACATTTATCAAGATCGGGCAGATCATGTCCTCACGTACGGACATACTGCCTCCGGAGTACTGTCATGAGCTGGAGCTCCTGCGCTCGGAAGTCACGCCCCTTAGTGTGGATGTGATCCGGGCCGAGATCGAATCCGAGCTGGGAAAGCCCGTGAATGAGCTCTTTGCTTCCCTGGATGAAGTTCCATTAGGAAGTGCCTCCATAGCCCAGGTTCACGCCGCCACACTTCCGGACGGCAGACGGGTGGTGGTCAAGGTACAGCGCCCCTATGTGGCGGATATGATGATGAAGGACTTCGGGCTCCTGGAGAAGGCCGCGAAAATGCTGAAGCTCTCGCCGGTCAATCAGACCATCGACTTCAACATGGTAGTCCGGGAGTTAAAAGAGGTTTCCTTAAACGAACTGGATTTTCGTGTGGAAGCGGCAACCACCATGGAATTTGCCGAGAACATGAAAGACATCCGTTATGTGACCTGCCCGAAGATCATTAAAGAACTCTCCAGCCAGCGTATCATGACCATGAGCTACGTGGACGGATTCTCCATAGGCGACCTGGAACAGCTGGATGCGAACGGTTATGACCGCAAGGAAGTGGCAACCAAGCTCGTTTACAACTTCTTAAAGCAGGTCCTGGACGACGGGCTGTTTCATGCAGACCCTCATCAGGGGAACCTGGAGATCCTGGACGGAAAGATCTGCTGGTTAGACTGGGGCATGGTGGGCCGGTTTGAAAGCAAAGAGAGAAATATCCTGAAAATGGCCGTTACCGCAGTGGTCCAGAAGGATGTCAACAAGATGAAGACCGCCGTGCTCTCCCTGGGAAAGCCGGCCAGTGAGGTTGACCATCCAAAGCTTTTCTCCGACATCGATGAACTCATGGAGCGATACTGCAGCATGAGCCTGGAGGACCTGAACATCGGCGAACTTCTGGGTCAGATCGTGGAAACCGCTTCAGCCCATGGGATCGCACTTCCACAGGGATTTTCCATGCTGGTCCGGGCTCTGATCACCATTGAAGGCGTAGTGGCAAAGCTGGGCACAGAATTAAACATGGCTCAGCTCTTCGGCGCCAAAGTCAGCAGTGACATGGTGGAGAATTTTGACCTCCGAAAGGAACTCCTTTCGGACAGCCGTGCCATCTATGACTCCGCCAAGAAGTCCCTGACCATTCCGACCCTTGCAGCAGATTCCATGAAGACCCTCATCAAGGGGCAGACCAAGATCAATATTGAGCCTGTGGGCTTAGATCCCATGCTCTCCCGCATCGAGACCATGGTGGGCGACATGATCCTCTGCATCATCATGGCCAGCGTGATCATCAGCTCCAGCCTCATCTGCATGACCAACATGCAGCCGAAAGTCCTGAACATCCCGATCCTCGGTTTCGTCGGCTATCTGGGAGCCTTCGGCATGGGCATTTACCTGATCATCACGATCCACAAACGCAGAAAGAAAAAATGAAAAGTGCAAAAAATCCCCCGGCTGATAAGGCCGGGGGAAAAAATTATGTTCCTTTGATCTCAATATCATTATAGACGGAGCCATGCCCAAAAAAATGCGCCTTCCGGGATCATCCCGGAAGACGCAGGAAAAATATTTATTCATTTCAGATCAATACTGTCACATCAGGCACCCGATAAAACCGATCAGATATCGATATGATACGTTGCAGCGTCAGCCTCTTCGCCGGTGGTAGCCCGGAAAGCCTTAACATAGGCGGAAAGCTGGCCCTGGTATCTCCGGTCCAAGTCACTGCCGTCGGCATT
>JAGACB010000098.1 GCA_017614345.1 Lachnospiraceae bacterium | reverse complement strand
GAGGCGTTTGGGGCATGATACAGCGAAAAACTAAGTAATTCCCAAATCGCTGTATAATCAAGCCTGAATTGGAAGGTTTTTCAAGCATGAAACAGCGAAAGACAAGAAACAAGAAAAATCGCTGTATTTACATAGGTTTTGCAGAGTTGGACCTGAGAAAAACACAGCGGAATATAGGATTGTAGAATAATCGCTGTATTGGCGATGGACTCCGGCATGGGGAGCCGAGGTAAACACAGCGGAAAACAAGTTTGCAGAATAATCGCTGTAAAAAAATTAAAGATTTTACTTGAAATATATTTTTAATTCGCTTAGCCTTAGTTCATGGACGTCCGAATCTAATCTGAAAGTAGAATAGTTGCAGATTCTGTGAAACTGCAACTAACGCGGAGGAACTATGAACAAAGAAGAGTTTCATCAGTACATTGCGGAGAGTACGGGCAATGAGAGTAACATCTGTCAGATCTGCGCCATTCGGGATGAGAAGATCATTTACGAGGATTCATGGCGCGGGTTTCGGGAAAATGACCCCGTCAACGTGAATTCCGTGACAAAGGGTGTGATGGCGCTGTTGACCGGCATTGCGATCGATCAGGGAGCCATCAAAGATGTGGATGTGAAGGTTATGGATTTCTTTCCGGACTATCAGGTGAAGCGGGGCGAGAAAACGATCTATGACGTTACGCTGAGGCACCTGCTGACCATGACTGCACCCTACAAAGGAAAGTCGGAGCCCTGGAAGAAGGTCTGCACCTCGGAGGACTGGACCAAAGCGGCTCTGGATATGCTGGGCGGCCGCTCGGGGATCACCGGAGAATTCCGGTACGCAACCCTCGGGATCCAGATCCTGGCAGGGATCCTGGAACACGCCACGGGGGAGAAGTGCATTGAGCTTGCCAATAAGAACCTGTTCCTGCCTCTGGGAATCCCGGAGCACGTCCTTCACGGCACCAGCAACAAGGAGGATCAGTTCGACTTTTTCATGAACAAAGGCCCTCGGAAAAATGAATGGTATTCCGATCCTCAGGACACTGTCACTGCAGGTTGGGGGCTCTGCGCATCCGGCCGTGACCTGGCCAAAATGGGGCATCTGGTCTTAAGCGAGGGCATCTGGGAAGGCAAGAGGATCCTTTCTTCTGACTGGATCCGTGAGATGACCACGCCCCGCCTTCAACTCGGGAAAATGTTCGGCAACATGGAGTACGGCTATCTCTGGTACAAACCGTATGCAGACCGACAGGTCTATGCAGCTATCGGTGACTCGGGAAATATCATCTACGTAAACAAAGAGGAGAATGTTGCGGTCGGTGTCACCGGAACCTTCAAGCCGCGGATCTTTGATAGGGTTCAGTTTATCGAGGAGAAGGTGCTGCCGATCCTTGAACCGGCTAAGTAACAAAGGTCATAGGAAATCACTAAGTAACACAGGTCATATGAAATCACAAAGCAGCAACGGTCATATGTAATCGTAAAACAACAGGCGCTTCCACCGGAGATTCCTTCCGGCAGAAGCGCCTGATCTTTTTAATTCATTTGTTTTTCTGAACTGGTGATCCTTTGGAAACGATTGTGTTTCCCGGTCATCAATCATCCTGGTCCGGAATGATCGGAGCGTCCACTAAGGACATTTCTTCTTCCGTCAGGTTATCATCATTATCTTCGCTGAGAGCGGAGAGGGCATCTAAGATGGGTGCCTCCGGCTCGGCAGTTTTCTTTTTCGAGGTCCGCTTTCTTGCGGGCTTCTTTTCGGAGGAAGCTTCTGTAACTGCATTCTTCTTGTCAGCAGCTTCTGTAACGGCACTCTCCTTCTTGCCAACGGCTTCTGTTACATCAGCTTCAGTGACCACAGATTCCGTAACTGCAACTTCTTTAACAACATCTTCCTTAGCAACATCAGCTGTACTGCCTGCTGTGTTCTTCTTTGTAGAACGTTTCTTAGAAGTTTCTTTTACAGAAGTAGCTTCTGTTTCTTTGTTCTGAACAGCTTCTTTGCTCTGAACAGTTTCTTTACTCTGAACAGCCTCTTTGCTTTGAACAGCTTCTTTCTCCTGAGCAACATTCTTACTCTGAGCAGCTTCCTTACTCTGCCCTGCATCCGCAGCCTTTGCTTTCGCTTTAGCTGTACCGGAAGTCTTTGCCGGCCGGCCCTTGATGGGGCAGGGGGCGGACTTGGTGATGTTGCTTATGGCTTCTCTGACACCTTCTCTGGCATCGGAAACGAAGGAACCGACATTTCCGGCGGCGTCGGAGACGAAGGAGCCTACGTTGTCTGCCGCATCTGCGACGAAGGAACCTACGCCTTCTGCTGCATCTGCGACAAAGGTTTCCACATTGTCCACTGCGCCGATGGCGGCAGCGGCTACGGGATCATCGGGGATGTCGCTGGTGATGGGAGCAGAGTTGTCCGGAAGGGCCTGGTCCATGCCGGCTTCGCGAACGGACATGGCGCGGACTTCGGCGCGGCGGATCTTGCCGCTGGTGGTCTTCGGAAGGAAGGGCACAAACTCCACGTATTTGGGACGCTTGTAGGATGCCAGGTTCTTACGGATGAAGGACATGATCTCCTTACGGAGCTTTTCGGAACCGTCCTTTCCGTCCGTGAGGACTATAGAGGCTTTGATGGCCTGACCGCGGAGGAGGTCGGGAACGGCGGTGACTGCAACTTCCATAACGTAGGGAAGCTTCATCAGCTCGTTTTCGATCTCGAAGGGTCCGATCCGGTAGCCGGCGGACTTGATGATATCGTCCACACGGCCCACATACCAGAAGTAACCGTCTTCATCCATGTAGGCGGTGTCTCCGGTGTGATAGTAGCCGTCATGCCAGATCTGAGCGGTCTTTTCTTCCTGCTGATAGTAGCCGAGGAACAGGCCGTTGGGAGTACCGTCTTCAGTGCGGATCACGACTTCGCCGGTCTCTCCGGTGTCGCAGAGGGTACCGTCCTTACGCATGATCTTTACTTCATACTGGGGGCTGGGTCTGCCCATGGAGCCGGGGCGGGGAGTCTCGCCCTTCAGGTTTCCGATGGTCAGTGTGGTCTCGGTCTGACCGAAGCCCTCCATGATCTCCATACCGGTGATGTTCTTGAAACGGTTGAAGATCTCGGGATTCAAAGCTTCGCCTGCGGTGGTGACATTTTTCAGGGAGGAAAGGTCATACTTCTGGAGATCCGCGTGAACTAAGAACCGGTAAACGGTGGGCGGTGCACAGAAGGAAGTGATCTGATACTTCTTGATCATCTCCAGGATCTCTTTGGCGAAGAATTCGTCGTAGTCATAGGTAAATACAGCCGCTTCGCAGAGCCACTGGCCGTAGAGCTTGCCCCAGAGAGCCTTGCCCCAGCCGGTATCGGAAATGGTAAAATGGATCCCCTCGGGATCTACCTGATGCCAGAAGCGGGCGGTCACATAGTGACCCAGGGCGTAGCGGTAGCTGTGGGTTGCGATCTTGGGATAGGAGGTGGTTCCGGAGGTGAAGAACATGATCATGGGATCATTGCCCCCGGCGGATTCCTCGGTCCGGCGGAAATGAGAAGAGAAATACTTCAGATCCCGGTTGAAGCCGTACCAGCCTCTCTTGATACCGCCCACCATGATCTTGGCCTTCAGGTCGGGATAGGAGGCGGCTGCCTTGTCGATCTCACGGGCTACGGTGCCGTCGGCGGTAGCCACAATGGCATCGATCTTACCGGATTTGAAACGGTATTCGTAATCTCTCTTGGTCAGCAGAAAGGACGCGGGAACAGCAACGGCGCCGATCTTATGGAGTGCCAGGATGGCATACCAGAACTGGTAGTGACGCTTTAAGACCAGCATGACCCGGTCTCCCTTGCGGATCCCCAGCATGGAAAAATAGTTGGCCGCCCGGTTGGAGTTCACCATCATGTCCCGGAAGGTGATGCGGCGCTCCTTTCCATTCTTGGAAACGTGGAGCATAGCCAGCTTGTCCGGTGTCTTCCGGGCAATGACATCCACCACGTCATAGGCAAAGTTGAAGTTTTCATCATTTTTAAAACGGATCTTCTGCAGTCTTCCCTGTTCGTCAAGAACGGTTTCGATAAAGTTTCCTGCCACTCCGGGTTCCGGGGTGTAGTTTAAACTCTGTTCCATTTGCAAGTGATCTCCCTTATCAGCGTATTTTATTGACCATCTGTCATTAAAACATCGATTATCGGTCATTATAACATAGATGTTGGGGTAATTCAAGATATGAAATGTAGTTTTTAATACTATGTGTATTATTCTGCCCCGGAGATCTCCTGTTTATGCGGTTTTACGGCACTTTCAGGCCCCCTGATCCCGGACGCAAATACGGCTTTTCAGACCGATTTTTCGGAATAGAGGCAGGTCTTTTGACCTGCAACAATGTCATATCATAGGAGCAAACAGGTCATTTGTCAATCGGTGGAGACCCCCAAAGAAAGGGGAAAATGACCCGAAATACGAGAAAAATGCCAATTGAAAACAATTCGTAAGAATTAAAACAGGAAAATGAAATCTGAAAATGCGGCGAAAACGCAGTAAACACGGGCTTTCCTGGATTTTTGACGAAAAAAAGGGGCTCGAAAGAATTTCGAAAGAAAATTCCTGTTGACATAGGCGGAAAAGGGGTTATAATGATTTTGGAAAATAGTTAAAATTTTTTAGATAAAATTTTTTGATTATTTTTCCGCGGGTCTTTTCCGCGAGAATATTTATTCGATCAAAGGAGAGTATTAACATGTTTGAAGAGGTTAAGAAGATTATTGTTGAAACTTTAAGTTGTGATGAGGATAAGGTTACACCCGATGCTTCCCTGACTGATGATCTGGGCGCAGATTCCCTTGATGCTGTAGAGCTTCAGATGGCGATCGAGGATCAGCTGGGCGTTACCATTACAGATGAAGATCTGCCCGGTCTGAAGACCGTTATGGATCTTGTAGGCTACATTGAGGATCATAAGTGATCAAAAGGTCGTAAGTGACCTGCGAAGGCTTTCGCAAAACAGAACAATGTAGAAGAAACAGTGATTCCACAGGAATTGCAGGGTAACAGTAATAATGAGCAGTCCTGAAAAACGGACTGCTTTTTATTATATAGACGGTGATAAATATGGATGAAAAAAAAGACGTGACTGTCTGCAGCGGATGCAAGGCGGAGCTTACGGTCTCCGAGATGATGGAGTACCTCTGTGTGTGCCCCCACTGCGGAAAGCATCTGAAGATATCGGCCAGAAGACGGGTGAAGAGCATTGTGGATCCCGGGTCTTTCAGAAAGCTGAAATGTGAAGTACCTTTTTTAAATCCCCTGGATTATCCGGGGTATGAGGAGAAGATCTCTTCCTTAAAAGAAAAAACAGGCCTCGAAGAGGGCGTACTCTTCGGGATCGGTGAGATCGAAGGCCGGCAGGCTGTGATCGCAGTCATGAGCAGCGACTTTTTAATGGGCAGCATGGGTATAGCCGTAGGAGAAATGATCACGACAGCCTTTGAAACGGCTGACCGCCAGGGCCTTCCGGTGATCATTTTCGCAGCCAGCGGCGGCGCAAGAATGCAGGAGGGTATCCTGTCCCTGATGCAGATGGCCAAGACCTCTGCAGCGGTGAAGCGCTTCTCCGAGCACGGCGGTCTCTACATTGCATGCCTGACCCATCCCACAACCGGCGGCGTCAGCGCAAGCTTTGCCACCCTTGCGGACATTACTCTGGCAGAGCCCGGTGCACTCATCGGCTTTGCGGGACCGAGAGTCATTGAACAGACCATCGGCCAGAAGCTCCCTCAGGGCTTCCAGCACGCAGAGTACTTAGAGGAGCACGGGTTTGTGGACCAGATCGTGGAACGAAAGGATATGCGGGAGGTATTGTCCCGGATCTTAAAGCTCCATGACAGACAGAAGAAAGAAAAGAAGAATCTGTTAGACTATCTTCGGATCGGGAGGAAATGAGAATGATCAAAGAACTTGATGAGAAGCTCATGGCCATCCGGACGGAGGTCTATGATCTTTTGGAAAATAACGGTGATCCCCATCGGATCAATGAACTGAAGAAGGAATACCTGACCTTAGCTAAGACTGAGCGGGTCCATACGCCGGAGGAGCGGCTGTATCTGGCAAGACACAAGCTGCGTCCGAAGGTGGATGAATACATCAACACCATTTTCGACGACTTCTTCTGCCAGAGGGGCGACCGTCTTGGCAAGGAAGATGAGAGCATCTACGGCGGTGTGGCGCTATTTCGGGGGATCCCGGTGACCGTTCTGGGTCACAGAAAGGGTCACAACCTTCAGGAAAATATGAAGTACAACTTCGGAATGCCGGGGCCCGAGGGCTACCGGAAGGCACTCCGGATGATGAAGCAGGCTGAAAAGTTCGGTCGCCCCGTCATCACCTTCATCGATACTCCCGGTGCTTATCCGGGTCTGGAGGCGGAGGCCAACGGACAGAGTAATGCCATTTCCGAGAACCTGGCTGAGATGAGCGCCCTGAAGGTACCCATCATCGCCTTTGTAACGGGAGAAGGCTCTTCCGGAGGCGCCCTTGCCATCGGCGTTGCAAACCGTGTCTACATGCTGGAAAATGCAGTCTACTCCGTGCTGAGCCCCGAAGGCTTTGCCACCATTCTGTGGAAGGATTCCACCAGGAGCGGAGAGGCCTGCGACCTCATGAAGCTGACCGCCCAGGATCTGTTCGGCTACGGCGTCATTGACGGCATCATCAAGGAACCGGTCTGCGGAGCCCATCATGATCCTGTGAAGGTCTATGAAGAGATCGACCGGATCCTGATGAAGGAACTGAAGAGATACCGTGCCATGAGCGCAGAGGATATCGCAAAAGAGCGGTATAAGAAGTTCCGGAACATTGATGCGAAGGTGTGGAAACGCTGAAACGTCAGAAAAAATGTGAAGACACGGAAACTTCAGTTTCCAATATAAATGTCAAGGTACGGAAACAATTCTTTCCGTAAATATGAGACAATGTCATTTGCCTGAAAGGCCGGATATGACAGAAGGGAAAAAATATGTATATTAACGAAATGCTGGGGATCAAGTATCCGATCATCCAGGGCGGTATGGCCAATATTGCCACGGGTAAGTTTGCGGCAGCAGTATCCAATGCAGGAGGCCTGGGCCTCATCGCTTCCGGCGGAATGAACGCCGAGGCACTGGAGAAGGAGATCGCAGAGGCAAGAAGCTTAACGGACCGCCCCTTCGGTGTGAACCTGATGCTCTTAAACCCCGATGTGGCAAATATCGCCGACCTTCTCTACCGTGAGAAGATCAGCATCATCACAACAGGCGCCGGAAGCCCCGGAACCTATATTGACCGCTGGAAGGAGGCAGGCTCCAAGGTGATCCCCGTGGTTGCCAGCTGTGCCCTTGCCAAGAGAATGGAGAAGATGGGCGCAGATGCAGTCATCGCCGAGGGCGGTGAAAGCGGCGGACACGTGGGAGATATGACCACCATGGCACTTCTTCCTCAGGTTGTGGACACCGTTTCCATCCCTGTTATCGCAGCCGGCGGAATCGCAGACGGAAGACAGTTTGCAGCTGCCATGGCACTGGGTGCCTCCGGGATCCAGATCGGAACCTGCCTGCTGGTATCCGAGGAATGCCCCGTTCATCAGAATTACAAGGAGGCCCTGATCAAGGCCAAGGACAATTCCACCGTGGTTACAGGACGTTCTCTGGACGCACCCGTCCGGATCCTGAAGAATCAGATGGCAAGAGACTATATCCGCATGGAGCGTGAGGCTGCAAGCCGTGAAGAACTGGAGCAGATCACCCTGGGCGGTCTCAGAAGAGCTGTATTTGACGGGGATATGTCCACCGGTTCCGTTATGGCCGGTCAGGTATGCGGACAGCTGAAGGAGGTTCGCCCTGTGGCTGTGATCCTTGAGGAACTGTATGAAGACGGTCGTCGGATCATGAGAAAAATGGCCGCTCAGGCGGATGAATTCTGAAAAGAAGCTATAGACAGACTGAAGTAACAAACAGACTGAAGTAACAAAAAGAACAAACAGAAAAGAGTTATGTTATGAAGATCGCATTTTTATATGCCGGACAGGGCAGTCAGAAGGTGGGCATGGGAAAGGACCTCTATGAGGCTTATTCTGCATTCCGTGCCGTTATGGACCGTGCGGGAGAAGATGCTTCCATCGGCTTTGACGTACGGAAGATCTGCTTTGAAGGTCCGGATGAGATGTTAAATGAAACCAAATATACCCAGCCTTGTATGGTGGCATTTGCCGCAGGCCTGACTAAGGTCCTGGAGGAAGCCGGGATCCGTCCCGAAGCGGCTGCAGGCCTTTCCCTCGGTGAGTACAGCGCCCTTTTTGCATCCGGTGTTCTGGAAGAGGATCAGGTGATCCGCCTGGTAGCTTTCCGCGGCGCAGCCATGCAGGCAGCGGCGGAAGGAAGAAATACGAAGATGATCGCAGTTCTGGGACTGGATGCCGATACCGTGATCCGCGGTTGTGAGCAGGTTCGTGCCGAACTGGCGGGAACAAGTGAATGTGTGGCAGAGCCTGCCAACTTCAACTGCCCCGGACAGATCACCGTTTCCGGTGATGCAGCGGCAGTAGACCGTGCAGCAGAGGTACTTAAGGAAATGGGAGCCAAGAAGTGCATTCCCGTGAAGGTCAGCGGACCTTTCCACACTTCTCTCATGAAGCCCGCGGGAGATGCTCTGGCAGAGCGCTTCAGGGGTGAGACCTTCCGCGACCTGCAGATCCCCGTTTACTTCAACGCCCTGGGCAATACCAAGAGCGAAGAGGATACGGTTCCCGCACTGCTGGAAGCACAGGTTCAGAAGAGTGTTTACTTTGAGCAGACCCTCCGCCGGATGGCAGAGGACGGCGTGGATACCTTTGTGGAGATCGGCCCCGGCCATACTCTGACCGGCTTTGTGGGCAAGACCCTTCCGGAGGCTGCCAAGTACAGCGTTGAAACAGCAGAAGATGTGGAGAACCTGATCAAAACGCTGAAAGGCGAGAACTGAGAAACAGGAGAAAAAGAAGAAAAATGAACTTAAAAGACCAAACAGCCATTGTAACCGGCGGAAGCCGGGGCATCGGGCGGGCCATCTGCATCAAGCTGGCTTCACTCGGAGCCAATATCGTAACCTGCTATGCCCGCGGAGCTGAGGCTGCAGAGGAGACCGTCAAGGCCTGCGAAGCCTACGGTGTCAAGGCAGTAGCCGTTCAGGCGGACGTATCAAAGGCAGAAGACGTGGATCGTCTTTTTGAAGAAGCAAAGAAGCTCACCGGAAGCGTTGAGATCCTGGTGAACAATGCCGGCATCACCCGTGACAATCTGATCATCCGCCTGACGGATGAAGACTTTGAGCAAGTCATGAATACCAACCTGAAGGGTTCCTTCCATGCCATG
>JAGACB010000097.1 GCA_017614345.1 Lachnospiraceae bacterium | reverse complement strand
CGCGGATGGTACCGAAGTACTGATCCTCAAGCTCCTGGCCCTTAGGTGCCGGTGCACCGAAAAGGGTACGACCGGAGAAGATCAGGTCCTTTCTCTGAAGATATTTATCATGGTCAATGAGGAAGTATTCCTGTTCGGGACCTACGGAAGCGGTGACCTTGGTAGAGGTGGTATCGCCGAAGAGACGAAGGATACGCAGTGCCTGCTCGCTGACTGCCTCCATGGAACGAAGGAGAGGAGTCTTGGTATCAAGTGCCTCGCCCTTGTAGGAGCAGAATGCGGTAGGGATGCAAAGAATCTTTCCGGTAGCGTCTTCCTTGATGAAGGCGGGAGAGGTGCAATCCCAGGTTGTATATCCTCTTGCCTCGAAGGTAGCGCGAAGGCCGCCGGAAGGGAAGGAAGATGCATCAGGCTCGCCTTTGATCAGTTCCTTGCCGGTAAACTCCAGCAGGGTCTTTCCGGAAGCATCCGGATTGGTCACGAAGGAATCGTGCTTTTCAGCGGTAATACCGGTAAGGGGCTGGAACCAGTGGGTGTAATGAGTTGCACCCTTTTCTACTGCCCAATCCTTCATGGCATTTGCCACGATATCTGCGGTTGCCGGTGACAGGTCCTTACCTGTCGAAATGGCTTTCTTTACCTCTGCATAGGCTTTCTTCGGAAGCCTGTCTCTCATAACGGAATCATTAAATACATTTTCACCGAAGATCTCGGCAATGTTGATCTGATCGCTCATGTGAGTTACCTCTCTTCTCGTTAATATACTGCCTTCGGGAACTCTTCCTTCGAAAACGCGTCCGTTTTCTGATCAAAAGTCCACCTTACAATGTTACCCGCCCGCACCGTAAATGTCAAGTCGGAGTTTGCCCTGCCGGGCAAATGTTCCCGCTTCTTTTAATGTCATTTCTCTTAATACGGTCCGAACGAAGTGAAACCGTCCATCCTCCATTAAATGTCTGATCGGTCTGCGCAGTTTATTATGTCTTGGTTGCCGGTTGAAAACCTGCAACATAATACCATGATGTCTGTTCCTTGAGGTCACTTCTTTGATGTCATATCCATGATGTCGCCTGCCCCGCATGATTGTGTCGTTCCAAGGTGTTTTTTCCTGATGTCATTCCAAAGATGTCGTTACGGGGGTGCGCCGTCCGGGCTCCAAGGTGTCGCAGAGGATGGCCGATTCCTGTCGTTTTTTGGATCTTAATCGGAAAGGACTTTTCTGCGATCACCGTCTGCCAATAAAAAAGGACAAAGGCGGCCTGTCGCAGACACCTTTGTCCATTAAGATCATTATGTAGTTCCACGGGAGCGCTCCCGTGATTACAGAGGGTATCATATACCATCGAAAAGGAAAATGCAAGCACTTTTTTGAAAAATTTTTCAAAAGGCCTGTGAGGGGGGAGTTACTCATTCTCCCTTCAGCGCTGCTTCCTTCTCTGCATTGTTTAAGAGATATCCGTGTACCAGCAGACGATAATCCTGATCTTCACAGCAGGTGACAAGGGAAATGATCTTGTCATAATCGGTGAATTCGCTGATGGCATTGTAGTTGTACTCGGACTCGAAAAGAGCATTTTCCCCGTAGGATTTTAACTCGCCGGAAGTGTAGGATACACCGTATACGGGATCCATGTAGTGACGGATCCGCACGGAGAATACCTGATAGTACAGGGTTTCCTCGGGAGTGTAGATCACCATCAGCTGGCACTTCTTGGCATCCTTGGCCTCAGTCAGGTTCAGAAGATTGGAGAACATCTTTTCATTTTCCTGATTGTGACCGTAGATCACGGTGTTGCGATCGCTGAAATCACCGTTATTCCGGTAATCCAGGAAAATAGCACCGCCGATGTTGTAGATCTTCTTGAAGGAATGACGGAGATAGAAGTTGTTGTCCTCGCCCAGAACCATGGGGTAGCTGATGTTCAGTGCGGGAATATCGATCCAGCCCACTACGTCACTGTTGATCTCCTTCAGAGAATCAAAATCCACTTCCATGGGCTCGTACTCATACTTGGCAAGGATCTCGTCGATCTGAGTCTTCTCGGGCTCGGTAGCGGGAACATCCGTCTCGTTCTCGGAATGATTCTCGGTTTCGGTTTCCTTCGGGTCTTTGTTCGGGTTCTTATTCGGATCCTTTTTGGTATACTGGCTCAGAGAGGAGTATTCGAAGTGGTTGACCAGATAGTCATAACCGGACTTGGCCAAAAACAGGATGGATCCGATCATCACCACCAGTGCCACACAGAAGACAACCTTTCGAAGGGCCTCGGAGGCCTTTCTTCCGGCAGACATCCTGGGGGGACGGATATCGTCACGGCAGAGACGCTCTTCATCTTTGGAAGCGGCAGCGGGAGCGGAGGGCTCCGGAGTAACCTCAGCCTTTACTTCAGGCTCTGCTTTTGCCTCGGCCTTTGTCTCAGTTTCAGCTTTGGTTTCTGCTTTGGTTTCTGCTTTGGTCTCTGCATCAGCCTTTGCTGCAGTCTCAGCCTTGGCTTCGGTATCTGTTTTTGTTTCAGACTCGGTCTTTGTTTCAGCCTTTGTCTCTGTTTCAGTCTTTGCTTCAGATTCTTTCTTCTCTGCAGCAGCTTCGGCAGGCTTGGTTTCTTCAGCGGGAGCGGTCTGTGCCGCATCCTTGGTGTCTGCCTGCTCCGAACCGGTGGTTTTTGCTTCTTCGGTGCCCGATCCCGGCACGGAGGTCTTGTTTTCGTCGCTCATAAACGGTAAATCCTTTTTAATACTAGCAAGTGAAATATATCAGAGGGATAGTTTGCCTCGCAAGCGAGTCAAACGGGGGACGTCGATTAAGCAGGGCTTGATCGACGATAGCTGCAGGTCTGCAACCTGCAACAGAAATGCGGAATCAATAAAAATCCTTGATCCCGCATTCGGTTAATTCGCTTTTGTTAGATGAAAAATGCTTCCTGAAAACTCAGTCTCAAGCCTTATTTACAGAGCCGAACATTTCCATCTTCTCTTTTACGATAGCCTTGATCGCTTCGGTTCCGGGAGCCAGAAGCTTTCTGGGGTCGAAGCCCTTGCCCTGAAGGTCCTTGCCCTCTTCGATGTACTTTCTGGTTGCTTCCGCAAATACCAGCTGGCACTCGGTGTTAACATTTACCTTGGAAACGCCCATGGAGATGGCCTTCTTAACCTGATCCTCAGGGATACCTGTACCGCCGTGAAGAACCAGAGGCATATCGGAGCCTACAGCCTCAGCAATAGCACTCAGAGTATCGAAGGAAAGACCTGCCCAGTTTGCGGGATACTTTCCGTGGATGTTACCGATACCTGCAGCCAGCATGGTTACGCCAAGCTCGGAGATCATTTTGCACTCTGCGGGATCTGCACACTCACCTGCGCTGACAACGCCGTCTTCCTCGCCGCCGATACCGCCGACTTCTGCCTCAAGGGAGATACCCTTCTGCTCGCAGACTGCAACCAGTTCCTTGGTCTTTGCAACGTTCTCGTCAATTGCATAGTGAGAACCGTCGAACATGATGGAAGAGAAACCTGCTTCGATGCACTTGTAGCTGCCTTCGAAGGTTCCGTGATCCAGGTGAAGAGCAACGGGAACGGTGATGCCGAGATCATCGATCATAGCGCTTACCATGGAAGCAACGGTCTTGAAACCGCACATATACTTGCCGGCACCTTCAGATACACCGAGGATCACGGGAGAGTTGCACTCCTGTGCGGTAAGAAGGATGGCCTTGGTCCACTCAAGGTTGTTAATGTTGAACTGGCCTACTGCATAGCCTTCTTTTCTGGCTTTCTGAAGCATGTCTTTTGCTGATACTAAACCCATTTTAGGTACCTCCGTTAAATAAATGTTGTTTGAAAAATGTTTCTGTTCACGGTATCTGCAGCATCCCGGGATCTGTTTCCCGGCTCATGTGAAATTACCTGTTGCTAACGCTGCCTGCAAAATACCGCTCCCTATTATAGACTATTTTCCCGAAAAAGGGAATAGGCAATTTTAATTTTCCAGTTCCTTCTTGCAGGATGCGATCTCTTCGAGCATGGCATCGTGTCCGGGAGCTCCCGTGGTGATACGCTTTTCCACACAGGTCTTCAGGGAAATGGCTTCGTAGATGTCCTCGGTAAACACAGGGCTGATGGCCTGATAGTCAGCCAGAGGAAGCTCATCCAGGGAAATGTTCTTGTCAATGCATTCCAGCACCAGGCGGCCCACAATGCCGTGAGCATCCCGGAAGGGAACGCCCTTCTTTACCAGATAGTCGGCAGCGTCCGTAGCATTGGTGAAGCCGCGCTTTGCAGACAGTTCCATCCGGTCAAGATTGAAGTGAGTGGTGCGGAGCATGTCCGTAAAGAGTACCAGACAGTCCTTGGTGGTATCGATGGCGTCGAAGGCGGTTTCCTTATCCTCCTGCATATCCTTGTTGTAGGCAAGAGGCAGACCCTTCATGGTGGTGAGGATCTGGACCAGAGCGCCGTAGACACGGCCGGTCTTACCGCGGACCAGCTCTGCGATATCCGGGTTCTTCTTCTGGGGCATGATGGAGGAGCCTGTACTGTAGGCATCGTCCAGCTCCACGAATTTGTATTCGTTGGTGTTCCAGATGATCATCTCCTCGGAGAAGCGGGAGAGGTGCATCATGATCAGGGACAATGCATCCAGATACTCGATGAGGTAATCACGGTCGGACACAGAGTCCATACTGTTTCTGGTGGGACCGTCAAAGCCCAGGAGCTCTGCTACGTAAGCACGATCTAGGGGATAGGTGGTTCCTGCAAGAGCACCTGCACCTAAGGGGCAGTAGTTCATGCGCTTCCGGATATCCGCAAGACGGCTTCTGTCACGGCTGAACATCTCAAAGTAAGCACCCAGGTGGTGAGCCAGAGTCAGAGGCTGTGCCTTCTGCAGATGGGTAAAGCCCGGCATGAAGGTGTCAATGTGTTCTTCCATCAGGTTCACCAGCACCTTCATCAGGTCTGTCACAAGGGCGGAAGTCTCATCGATCTGATCCCGGATGTAAAGACGCATATCCAGGGCCACCTGATCGTTACGGCTGCGGCCGGTGTGCAGACGCTTTCCGGCTTCTCCGATGCGCTCGGTCAGAAGTGCTTCCACAAAGCTGTGGATGTCCTCGTCATCGGCCCCCTCAAAGGTGACAACTCCGTTATCGATATCCGCCAGGATTCCCTGAAGCCCCTTAATGATGGCTTCGGTATCCTCACGGGAAATGATCTCCTGCTTTCCCAGCATTTTCACATGGGCTATACTGCCTCTGATATCCTGGGCATAGAACCGGCAGTCAAACGGCAGTGATGCGTTGAAACGGTTGACCAGTTCGTTGGTTTCTTTTGTAAAGCGTCCGCCCCACAATTTCATATCTGATGTTCCTCCTGTATTTTGTATGGGAATAGTTTCTGTTATTTCTTCTCAGGATCTTCGGAAGCGCCTTCAGAAGTGTCGGCTGCATCCTTCGAGTCATCTGCAGCTTCGTCTTCCTCCGGTTCCTGAACTTCCGCACGGACTTCCTCGTCGGAAGGCTCGGCTTCTTCGGAAGCATTTTCTTCGGAAGCATTTTCCTCGGAAGCATTTTCATCGGATGCATTCTCTTCGGGAACGGGATCTTCCTCGATCTCCTGTTCTTCGAAGATGTCTTCGTCCTCCACGCCTTCCTCTTCAATATACTCCTCGGCTACGGCTTCCTCCTCTTCGGGGGTGTAGCCGGGATCGGAGAGAGGTGCGGTTTCGTCATCATCCTCATCGTCGTAGTCCGGCAGTTCTTCCCCGAGGATCTGTCTGCGGTAGAATTCTTCCGCACTGTATTCCTGAGGGTAGTCGGAGAAAAGGCCGTATCTCGGGCCTAAGTCCACGCCTTCAATGGCGGGAGCACGGCGGGCGAGAAGAATATGAAGCAGAGCCAGCAGAAGAAGGAGCAGTACGGAACCGCCGGAGACCATCAGGCCGAGGCGGAGCCCCTGAGGCTCATAACTCATTTCAATGGTGTGGGTTCCGGCTCCTATGTTGAAGCACAGGAAACCGTCATCGTCGCTGAAGCCGTGGGCGGTAACGGTCTTGCCGTCTACCATAACGGTCCAGCCGGGATCGTTTGCAACGGAAGTGAAGACCAGTCCGTCTTCGGCTGCAGTCAGAGTACCGCGAAGGTAGGTGTCACTGAATTCCTCCATGACAATGCTCTGGGTCTTCAGCTTGTTCATGGCCTCCTTGTAGAGGGCCTCGTCCAGTCTGTAGAGATGAACGGAAATGCTGTTGGTGGAATCTGCCGTAGCGAAGGTTACCGTGGTTCCTGCTTCACAGTTGGGAACGGGCATGATGTACTTCCGGTCCAGATTCTTGTGGGTCTTGGTGTAATCACCGCTGGTGACCTTGATCTCCTTTGCAGAGCCGGTGGAGTAAGCGTAGTACAGGCCGGGAACCGCAATGGTAGCAGTCTGAGTGGAACCCTCGGTGGTCATGGGCACTTCAACAAAGACATCGGAGATGCCGGTGGTCTTCTTGATGAAGCTGTTCTGAGCCTTGATGGGACCGCCGTTGTGAGACCATTCGTCTTCGATATCGGAAGGCAGAACGTACATCAGCGGAAGTGCGTAGGGATTCTCGTAGAGATAGATCCCGTCCTTGTTGCCGAATTCCTTGTAGATGCTTCCCGTGGAAATGGGAGCATTGCTGAGGACATATTTCACGTCAAACAGCGCAGAGGTGACAGGAGTCATACCCGTGGAGCTGTAGGCGTTGGTGGAGCTCTCCATACCCATGGTGCGGTAGAAATCCGTCAGACCGTGGTAGGACATGGAGGAAAATGTTGACAGAGACGGATAGTCGAGCCATGCACCGTCGTTCTTGGTGCGGAGCTCATTTTTCTCAAAACGGGCAAACTGAACACCGTCCACAGCCTTGGCTGCACTTACCAGCTCCTTGGCACCCTTGTCGTAATCCATGTAGGTATTACGGTCAATGGTGGTGATACTGGTGGCAGAGGTGTTGATGGCCGCCTCAAAGGTGGTCAGGGTCAGTGCCACTGCAATGATCAGAGGGATAAAGACCTTACGTTTCCGGTACATGTAGCAGAGCAGTGCGTAGACTGCAATGAACAGAGCGGAGAAGTAATAAGAGGTCCAGTTGAATTCATCGGTATTCTTATTCAGGATCTCCGTCAGTACCACAAAGCCGATACCGAAGGCAGCGGAGCCCACGATCTGCTTGCTGGTGCGGTCCTTCAGACCCAGAAGTCCCTGATAGGCCATGGAGAGCATCAGGAAAATATAGATGAAGGACTGTCTTGCGGGCAGAGAGTTGGGATAATGCATGCCGTGCCAGATGTAGCTCAGCACGTTTACGCAGAAGCTGATGACCAGGAACCCGCAGAGGATCAGATTGACAAACTTCTCCTTGTAGTTGGTGTTCTTGTTCATGATGTACAGCGGAACTGCAATGAAGATACCCACGCCGCAGTAGATGTTGGGCCAGTGGGCCAGCTTTAAGTGCACATCTACGTCCATCAGGTGACGGGTCAGGGCTTCAAAGATGGTGAAGTACACCGTTACCTTGGAAGGGAAGGTGGAGTTGGCGGAAGCAGTCAGCTTCAGTGCGTAGATCTCCGGCAGAAGTGTCACTGCCGCAATACCGCCGGCAAGAAGGGAATAGATCACGATCATTCCGAACTTGCGGAAATAGTTGGTGAAGCGGATCCGGCTCCGGACCTGTCCGTCCTTGCCTAACTTGCTGACCTTCTCGTGAGAAGGGATCAGGAAAATGAGGGCAACGGAATACAGGACAATAAACATACAGATCATGATCGAAATGTAGTAGTTCGACATGATGGAAAGGGCCAGGGTAATGCAGTAAAGGAAGGGTTTATTTTCCTTAAACAGGCGCTCTAAGCCCAGCATGATCAGAGGGAACAGCCATACGCAGTCAAGCCACATCACGTTCCAGCTGTAAGCAGCCAGATAACCGCTCATTCCGTAGAACATGGCTACTAAGGGCAGTGCCAGAGAGTTCTTTTTATAATGAGACTTCAGGTAAATGGCCATGGTCAGGGAGGAAAGTCCCAGCTTAGCTACCATTGCGTAGGTCAGGTACTCGATCACGTGCTCGTGAGGGATAAAGGCCAGAAGCCAGTTTAAGGGGCTGGCCAGATAGTAGGCGTACAGGGATACAAAGTTGGTACCTGCACCGATGTCCCAGGAGTACAGCAGAGACTCCCCGGTCTGCAGTTTGTCAGCCATTTCGTTTAAGAACGGGCAGTACTGATGATACAGGTCCGTCCGGAGAAATGACCGGTCTCCGAAGGGATAGACCTTTCGCTGGAGCAGGATGACCAGCATTCCGTGCACCGGGATCACAAAGGACAGGATCAGAGGCAGTGCTTCGAGAAATTTTTTTCCTTTGCTCTGTTTCATGAATTAACAGCTCCTTCTTCTTTCTGTTCCGGAGTCTTCTTTTTCCGGAAAATGATCAGTTTACTTGCAAAGTAGTTGGCGATGACCACCACCACGTTGGCAATGATCTTTGCCAGCCAGTCGGGCAGATGGAATACACCCACAGCCACGATGATAAAGACTTCATCAAAAACTCCCGAGAGAACACGGCAGACCATAAAGGTCCCGAGCTCGTAGATGATCCCCGGAGCTTTCCAGGATTTACTTTCAAAGACAAAAAGCTTATTGGTCACAAATGCAAACAGGACGGATACCAGCCAGGCAATGGCATTGGCTATGCCGACCCAGGCGATCTCCCCCATCCCGAAGTAATCCTGGGCTTTTCCGATCCGGTTTAAGATGATCAGAGTCACCATATTGACCAGAGTGGTCAGAACACCGCAGATCAGATAAAGGATCGTCTCGCGGTTAAGCATTTTTTTGATCAGATCTTTCATTATCAGAACAGTTCCTTTCAAAATAATTCCTGAACCAACAGACCGAAAGAACTTCGAAGGGGTCACATCAGTTCATGATTCTCAATCAATCTATTCTAATACAGATAGGAAGAATTGTAAACCACCTGCTTGCACCAATTTCTTTTCTTTGATATGATGAAGAAAAACCTTAAAAAAAGTTTAACTTGAAAAGCTTTTGGGAACTCTCTATAATAACCACACGTAGGAAATTTGAAGGAGAAATACATGAGTAACAGAGAGAACGGATCCGAAAACGGCGGATCTGCAAACAATCGCCCGGACGGGCAGCAGAACCGGTCTTACGGATCCTCCGGTCAAAGAAAACTCCCCCGGATCAATCCCGAAGCAGGGGGTTACGGTACCAGAAATACCGGTGAACGTTTTACCGCTCCCCGTGAAAGCCGGGAACCGGGCGGTTACGGCTACGGCGAAGAGCAGGGCCGAAGCAGTGCCTTTCGTGACAGAGAGGGCAGACGGACCAGAACCAGAACGGGAACCGTAGGCAGAAATACAGAAACAGACAGAGATCCCCGTTCCGCCGGCAGCGGCAGAAGTACTACCGATGCAGGAAGAAGCGGCGCAGCATCAGGCAGAAATACATCAGCAGGAAGAAATAATACAGCCTCAGGTTCGGGAAGAAGCGGCGCAGCATCCGGCAGAAACGGATCAACATCAGGTTCCGGCAGAAGCGGAGCCGGAAGAACCGGGGCCAATTCAGGAAGAAACTCATCCTCCGGCAGATCCGGTGCAAACGGTCAGAGCCGGGGCGGACGTAATACAGGCAGAGGATCCGGTTCCAATGGCCGTGGTCCGGAAAAAGAGCAGAGTGTAACTCCGGATCAGAGGCGCAGATATCTGATCCCCGAGGTCATTGTTTCGGTCATCGGCATTGCTCTGCTCCTGATCTTACTCATCCCCTTAGGTAAGACTCTGTTCCATACGGATCCGGTGGCTCCCATCAGCACCGGCTCAGCGGTAGAACCGGACACTTTGCTGGGGGAAAAGAAGATTTCCCCGATCCCCACCAAGCCTCCTGTAGAAACAGAGGAGGAAACGGAGACCACCACGGAGGAATACAGGATCGATCTTTCCGCCATTCCGATCCCCGATTTTGTAACGGTGGATCTGATCGAGCCGAATGAATTCTCCAGACCCGAGAAGCCCTTAAAGAGGGTCAATGATATCGTGGTCCACTATGTGGGCAACCCCGGCACCAGTGCTGCGGCCAATGTAGGCTACTTTAAGCAACTGGGCAATGCAGATGCAAATCCCGAGGGTCACAAGGCCAGCAGTAATTTCGTGATCGGCCTCCAGGGCGAGGTGATCATGTGTGTACCCATTGATGAGGTTGCATATTGCTCCAACAACCGCAACTCCGATACCATTTCCATTGAGTGCTGCCATCCCGATGAGGAGGGTAAGTTCACGGATGCTACCTATGTTTCCCTGGTGAAACTCCTGAACTACCTTTGCAACGCTCTTGAACTGGATGAGAACCACATTATCCGTCACTACGACGTGACCGGAAAGGAATGCCCCAGATACTACGTGAGAAATCCCGAAGCCTGGGATACCTTAAAGCTTGACCTCCGCACTTCATTAGATGCACATCCGGTGAATGACGGAAGCTGGTATTGATCGAAATAACTCTACCGAAAAAAGGCAGAGATTGAAAGGAATCTACCGGAAACAGAAACACTCCGGCTGAGAGGGGAACAATTCCCTTCTCAGCCGGAGTGTTTCTTTCCAATTATAATATAGAATCTGATAATGACTGCACAAAGGCCAAAAATCTTGATTTGTGCAGTCAGAAGCCCCGCCTGAAGCAGAATAAGAAGCTTAAATGACTGCACAAAGGCCAAAAATCTTGATTTGTGCAGTCAGAATTCCCGGCAGAAGCAGAATAAGAAGCTTAAATGACTGCACAAGGGCCAAAAATCTTGATTTGTGCAGTCAGATTTCCCGCCAGAAGCTGAATAAGAAGCTTAAATGACTGCACAAAGGCCAAAAATCTTGATTTGTGCAGTCAGAAGCCCCGCCTGAAGCGGAATAAGAATTAAATGACTGCACAAGGGCCAAAAATCTTGATTTGTGCAGTCAGAAGCCTCGTCTGAAGCTGAATAAGAAGCTTAAATGACTGCACAAAGGCCAAAAATCTTGATCTGTGCAGTCAGAAGCCCCGCCTGAAGCAGAATAAGAAGCTTAAATGACTGCGCAAGGGCCAAAAATCTTGATCTGTGCAGTCAGAATTCCCGCCCGGAAGCGGTGAAAACAACTTTAGTTCTCTGTCTGCGTTCAGTTCCCATCCTTCAACGCATACTCCGGATGCTCCTCGAAGAACTTCTCGGCGTACCGGACCGTCTGCATGGCATCCTTGCAGTAAGCATCTGCGCCGATCATGTCGGCATATTCCTGGGTCAGAACGGCTCCGCCCACCACAACGGCGCAGGGCACGTTGGCTGCGTGAAGGGCCTTGATGGTCTCCTCCATGCTGACCACGGTGGTGGTCATAAGGGCGCTGAGGCCGATCAGATGAACATCTTCCTTGATGGCGGTTTCCACAACCACCTCCGGAGGCACGTCCTTTCCGAGGTCAATGACCTGGAAGGAGTAGTTTTCCAGGAGTACCTTGACGATGTTCTTTCCTATATCATGGATATCGCCCTTGACGGTGGCCATGATCACCTTGCCCTTGGGAGTGCTCTTGGTGCCGCTTTCCTCCAGGGCGGTTTTGATCACCTCAAAGCAGGCCTTGGCTGCATCTGCGCTCATGAGAAGCTGAGGAAGGAACAGGGTTCCCTTTTCGAATCCGATGCCCACCACATCCAGTGCCGGGACAATGTATCCGTTGATGATGTCAAGGGGTGCGGTTCCCGCTGAAAGAAGCTCACGGCAGAGATCCGCACTGGAATCCTTCAGACCCTTTAAGATGCTGTTTCCGAGAGGTGTTTTGGATACGTCTCCGGAATCGCTTCCTGCAGCTGCGGCATTACCTGCTGCGCCTGTTGCAGTGCTACCTGATGCACCTGCTGCCGGACCGGCAGCATTTCCGCCGGAAACTGGGGAGCCGACTGCTACCCCGGCACCTCCGGTACTTAAGGTAACGGGACTTCCCGGGGCGATTGCTCCGGAGGAAACACCCTGTGCAAAGGCCATTCCGGCATTTGCCGCATCGGCTGCACCGCGTGCATAAGCCTGCTCCTGTGCAGCCTTCAGAGCCTGCTCGGGAGTGGAGATTCCGGCGTAGATGCCGATGAATCTGGTGCTCTGTTTGTCATATCCCTTTACCGCCAGGAAGGAATCGTAAACGGACCTCATGGAAGCAGAAGAGGGATTGATGATGCCGGCGGTCAGACCATTGTTCAGGGCGCAGGCATAGAAGGTGGAGGTCACCAGGTCACGCCTGGGAAGTCCGAAGGAAACATTGGACACGCCGAGAACGGAGCAGGCCCCCAGTTCTTCGGTGATCCGTCTTACGGTCTCAAGGGTAATGACTGCGGCTTCGGAATCCGTGGAAATGGTCATGACCAGTGCGTCAAAGACAATGTCCTTGCGGGGAACACCATAGCGGTCTGCATTTTCATAGATCTTACGGGCAATGGCAATGCGGCCTTCGGCTGTTGCCGGAATCCCGTCCTCATCAAGGAGCAGAGCCACAACAACGCCGCCGTATTTTTTGATCAGGGGAAATACAGCGTCCATGACTTCCTGTTTTCCGTTTAAGGAATTGATCATGGGCTTACCGTTGTAGATCCTCATGGCATGTTCCATGGCAACGGTGTCGGAGGTATCGATCTGAAGGGGCAGGGGGGTTACGGACTGCAGTTCAAAGACAGCTTCGGAAAGTAGAGCAACCTCGTCGATCTCGGGAAGACCTACATTGACGTCCAGGATATGGGCGCCGTTTGCCTCTTCTGTGGTTCCTTCCCGAAGAAGATATTCCATGTTATGGTCCCGAAGGGCCTGTTTCATCTTGGATTTTCCCGTGGGATTAATGCGCTCGCCGATGATCACGGGACACCGGTTTAAGATCACGTGCTTCATGCCGGAGGAAACCACGGTGTCGTTCTTATAGACCGCAGGGCGGGCTTTTTCATTAGCCAAAAGCTCGGAAACGGCACGGATGTGATCCGGAGTGGTTCCGCAGCAACCGCCGAGGCCTAAGATCCCGTCATTTTCCTCGGTAATGGTCTTCATGGAGCAGGCAAATTCATCCGGAAGCACATCAAAGTATACTTCTCCGTCCCGCATCTGGGGAAGACCGGCGTTGGGTGTCACAACCACGGGGATGGAAGCGGCAGCAGTGAGCTCACGGATAATGGGACGCATCTGCTCGGGGCCTAGGCCGCAGTTCACGCCCAGCATATCAACGCCGAGACCTTCCAAAAGTGCCACGGTTCCTGCAGGCTCGGAGCCGGTCAGAAGCTTGCCGTTCTCGCTGTAGATCACGGTGGCAATGATGGGCAGGTCGCTGTTCTCCTTTGCCGCAAGTACGGCAGCCTTCAGCTCGTAGGTATCACTCATGGTTTCAATGAGGATACAGTCCGCACCGGCTTTCACGCCGAAACGGATCACCTCGGCATAGAGCTCTACTGCACGGTCAAAGGAAAGGTCTCCCATGGGCGCAAGTAATTTTCCTGTGGGACCTAAGTCCAGAGCCACAAAGGCTTCCCGCTCCGGATGGGAGGCGATATAGGTGTTGCGGACGTTCACCGCATTTTCCACGGCAATGGTAACTACCTTCTCCAGGGGATACTCGGGATCGTCAATGGGAAACTTCAGGGAATTGGCACCGAAGGTGTTGGTGTTGATCACATTTGCCCCGGCCTCCAGATAAGCCATGGCCAGATCCGCCAGAACCTCCGGGCAAAGCAGATTCATAGTTTCGGGGAGCTGCCCCTTTTGAAGACCGTGGGTCTGCAGGTAAGTACCCATGCCGCCGTCAAAGATCACATAGCGGTTTTCTTTTTTGCAACGCTCTAAATATTCTTTCATGTTCGGATGATTCAGATCCATAAGAACTTCTCCTTTTTTCCGGGACTCGGATCCGGAAAGACACTTTCCGGCTGCTCGGTAGTTGTTTTATTATACACAATGGTCTGGAAAAGAACAAGGGGAGGTATCAAAATCGAGGGACTTATTCCTGACTGAACTGAAAAATGTTCTTGAATATTTTTTAAAAAAAATGAAACCACAACATTTTTTTTACGCTTATTAGGGTGAGAGTGTTAGGATACGATCATACGGGCAGTGTTCACATGTTTTGTGCTTTTTTACAAAAAAAAGTAAAAAATTTCTACACGGAATGTCATTCTTGCGCCATAATTGCATTTCTTGCACCAAATGATCCAAACCGATAGAAATGTGGTATAACAAATACGTGTGAATCGCTTGAGGCTTAATCAGCAAAATGATCAGAAGGAGGTGAATTTGGATGTGGAATTGTTTATGATACGTTTGCACTATTGAGAGTTTGTATTCATCAGTGAACTTCTGTAAGAGAGTGTTAGGAGAGTTGTATGTGAAAGGAGAATGGATACATGAAAAAAAAATATGGCAGTGTATTCAAAGAGATCAAGGTTATTCTTTTGATTTTGTTGAGTGGTATCCTTTTGATGCCGAGTAAGTCTTCGGCACATCTCGGGGATTATTTTTCAGGCGTATATGTTGCAAGCGCACCATCTCAGCCGAGTTATATGAATTTTATGGTTGACAGTTCAGCTTTGAATGGTAGTTTTACTCAATCTGTTTTCTCGTCCATATCTTCGTGGAACAATTTGAGCAGTAATGTTCATGTTTTATTGACATATCGCGCCCCGGGTATGCCATCTAATGTGGTTCAGAATTATTATCTTATATATGGGTCGGCAATGTATAGCGGTTTTTCTGATCCGACCCTGTTTGGAGTTACTGTTCCACGAAACAGTAGCGGCACGATTTTACAGGCTAATGATAATTGGTATAGGGTTGAGGTTTATTTAAATACATCTAGTGGATATTTAAATGATTCAACCAAAGCAAAAAAAGTATTTCTTCATGAAATTGGACATT
>JAGACB010000096.1 GCA_017614345.1 Lachnospiraceae bacterium | reverse complement strand
CTCCTTGTAAACCTGGAACAGCTGAGCATAGATCTGAGCCTGCTGGATCTCCTGCTCCTCAGTCAGCTTCTTGTTCTTTGCTTCTGTCATG
The DNA here is from genome assembly GCA_017614345.1 of Lachnospiraceae bacterium. GTDB lineage: Bacteria > Bacillota > Clostridia > Lachnospirales > Lachnospiraceae > JAGACB01. Next base: position 16,764 of record JAGACB010000096.1, on the reverse strand, counting down.
TTGACATCAAGCTCGGATACGGAAACTTCGGAGATACCTGCAGCACGGAACATGGCGATACTGTTGGTTACGTTGCTGACGGAGGTATTTGCATTATAGTGACCCTGCATACCAACACCGTCGATACGGATACCTTTTTCCTTGAAGGTCTTTACCATCTGTGCAACTGCAGCTGCCTTGTTGCGGCTGTCAAGGTTGTAATCGTTGTAGTAAAGCTTAACCTTATCGGAAAGGCCGTTGGCTTCCAGTGCTTCTGCAGCATAGGTAAATGCATACTCAAGATAATCATCACCGATACGGCTCTTCCAGTTGCAGCTGCGAAGTGCTGTGGTGTAATCATCATTCTTCATCTGCTTACCGTCATCAAACGCCTCGTTGACAACGTCCCAGGAAACAACGTCTGCACCATAGTGAGCAATAACGTCATAGATGTAGGTCTTCATGTTGTCAAGAGCTTCTTCCTTGGTCATGGAAGAACTTGCATTAAACCAGTTGGGAGTCTGGCCGTGCCAGATCAGCACGTGACCGTGAGCGGCAAAATCATTCTTCTTTGCATAAGTGATGAATGCATCACCATTGCCCCAGCTGTAGTTACCCTTGGATCTTCCAATGGCATCAGGCTTCATGAAGTTCTCGGAAGTAACCTGATTGAACTGTACGGCAGCTTCAGGATCGGAGAAATATCCGTTGTAGATGGTTCCTACCATGAAATCATCTGCATAGATATCCTTTAAGATATACTCCTGATCATAGTCAAAGGGAACCGTCTCCGGCTCAGTCAGATCCATGGCGGACTGGCTCTCGCCTTCAGACTCGGACTCTGTAGGCTTATCCGTCTCGGATTCGCTTGCAAGAACCGATGTCTCATTTTCGGTCTTGGAAGGCTTGGTGGTCTCCTCTTCCGTTTTGGCAGGTTTGGACTCTTCGTTGTTTGTCGGAGTACAGCCCGCTACACACGAAGCGATCATGGCTGCACTGAGTGCCAGAAGAAGCCCTCTGCGGAACAGATTCATTCTTTTCATTCTTTAATCACCTTTCCGTTTCTTAATATAGAAGTGAAATCAGCAAAAGGCCACACGCCGAAACAAACCTCAAATCTTGGAAAACAATAGATTTTTCGTCGTTTTCGACAATGCCTGTTGGCCTAAATCTCTTTCAGTATAGCAAATATCACCGAAAATTCAATACAAAATATTTGCCATATACTATTCACATATTGCTTTTTCCTCCGGTTTTTTCCGGGAAAATGATCCCGATCCGGTTTTGTTCAGCTGTTCTGCTCTCCCTCCTGCTTCTCCGTCTTTGCTTCAAGCTTGTCAAAGACCTTCTTCATCAGGATTGCCTCCGAATAAACGATGACGGATACCAGGATCATACACCATAAATACCAGGTCATCAGAAAAGCGTTGGGAACAAAAACATAAAGTACGATCACCGCCGCCCAGGGAAATACCATCATAAACCAGGTGGGGAATTCCGAAAGGGACAGGATCAGTGCATTCTTGATCACATTTACGGTAGAATTCTCGTATCTGGCAATCAAGGGGAACAGGAAAGGAAATACGAACACAAACAGGATCAGGAATATACCGTCAACACACATGATGACATTTGACAGGGTTCCTGAGGTGTTTACGCAGTAAAAGATCCCCACAAGGCAGATCCCCACATACAGAAGTGACAGAAGCCACACCAGGATCCCCTGCTTCAGATTGGCCTTATACGCGATCTTAAAATCCTTGACTATGGTTCCGTCTTCATTGCGGATCCGCTTCTGCATCACCGTATGCAGCGCACAGAAGGAAGTTCCGATGGTCACCAGAGGAAGGCAACCGACAATAAACATCAGATTCAGAAAAAAGAAATCACCGAAGGATTCCGTCAGACGCATGATCCGGCTCTTTAAATCCTTTTTTTCAGGATCAGGCCGATCCAGATCCCGGACATGCATATCCAGATCCGGGTCGGATTCCAGAACGCCGACCTTCTGATCACTCTCTTCTGCCTGTCCTGTCCCCTCTGACTGCACGTTCGCTTCTGTCCGGCCAATTACTTCTGACTGTGTATTCGCTTCCGGCCGGTCGAAAACTGCCTTCCGCTCTTTTTCTTCCAGTCTTCTTGCTGACTCGGCTCTGCTTCTAATATCTCCCATAACAATCTCCTGACCGGTTTTGTCCGGCCACAGTTAATTTTGTATGATGACGCCGTCCGAAAGGGACAGCAAAAATCATTATACATGGTATCTGTGAAAAATAAAAGTAAAATGACGGTAAAATATCAGGAAATGCTCTGATCCATGAAAATGAAATAAGGAGGATGCCCACGGGACATCCTCCTTAAATAAATCTTTTTCAAAACAAGTGAGCTTGCGTCAACCTTTCACCGCACCTACGGTCATACCACCCACAATATAGCGGGCCAGGAATACGTAGACAATCATTACGGGCAAAATAGACAACGCGATCATCATGTTAACTTTACCCATATCAAACTTCAGATAGTCTGCGGTACGCAACTGAGCGATCATGATAGGCAGAGTCTTCAGTTTCTGATCTTCCAGGATCAGGTTGGGAGTAAAGTAGTTATTCCAGCTTCCTACGAAGGAGAAGATGATCTGAACGGACATTGCCGGCTTCATCAGAGGAAGGGCAATGGTGTTAAAGATACGGAACTCTCCGGCTCCGTCGATTCGAGCCGACTCCAAAAGTTCGTGAGGCAGGGAGCTGTCCATGAACTGCTTCAGATAGAAGAATGTAACAGGAGCTGCAATGGCAGGAACAATAAGCGGAATGTAGTTATCCATCAATTTCATCGTACGAACCAAACGGATGAAACCGAGTGCACTGATCTGTGTCGGAAGCATCATGATGGCCAGGATGAACATGAAGGCTGCTTTCTTAAACTTAAAGTCATAAGCATGGATCGCATAAGCAGTCATGGTAGAGAAGTATACGCAAAGCAGGGAAGATGCACCTGCGATGACTGCAGAGTTGAACATACCTCTGACAATATTGGATCTCCAGCAGGACACCAGGAAATCAGCGCTGAACACATATTTCCAGAAGGTGGAGTCCTTAAAGCTGTCCAAGGTAACGGTGGAGTTGGGAACCACCAGGTTAAATGCGTTCATGAGTCCGTATTTACTGAAGAAAGGTGTAAATCCACGGTTCAATTCAGCGTGGGAACGGGTTGCGTTTACAAACAGTACATAGAACCAGAACAGGCACAGGAAGGTAAAGAAGATCAATACCGCATGTACCAGAATGTGTCTGCCGACCTGAGACATACCTTTGGAGGGCTTACCGATCGCAGATTCAGGGTTCTTTGTTGCAGAAGTCTTATTATCTGACATTATTTTCTACTCTCCTTTCAGTCATTGTCTTTCTTGGTATTAAGCCGGAATACGATCAGGCTGAGGATAGCGGTGATAACGAACAGATATACTGACAAAGCACCACCGAGTCCGTAGTTCTTGCTGTACAGGTTCTGATTCAGGAACATGATCAGAGTCATGGAGGTCAGGTGACCGTGAACCAGAGGGTTACCGGAGTTACCGGTCAGGATCTGAGGAACATCATACATCTGGATACCACCGATGAGGGAGGTGATCACAACGTAGATGAGGATGGGTCTCAGGATCGGAAGAGAGATCCGGAAGAAGATCTGAGTAGCCGTAGCACCGTCCACTTCTGCCGCTTCAAACAGAGAAGTATCGATTCCGAGCATACCTGCGAGCAGAAGGATGGTGGTATTACCAAACCACATCAGGAAGTTCATGAACGCAACAAGACCGCGGGTCCAATGAACATTTGCCAGGAAATCGACTGCTTCCGGCTGAAGATGCAGGAAATCGAAAACAGGCTGAAGGAAAGGAAAATGCTTGGAACACCAAACCAAGGTATCAACATAGATCGAGTTGATGGGACCGGTTTTGGCAAACAATGTAAAGAATAACATGGCAAATGCAGATGCCATGATCAGGTTCGGCATGTAGATGACACACTGGAAGAACTTTTTGCCTTTGATATGAAGGCTTGGATCTGAAAACCAGGCTGCCAGAAGAAGGGAAACCAGAATCTGGGGAATGAAACCTGCAACCCACATGATCATGGTGTTCCGGAAATAGTAAAGCAGATCACCGTTTTTAATGATCTCGATATAATTCTGTAATCCCACAAAATTCGGACCGACCTCTTTGAGTCCGGCACGATAGTATTCAAAAAAACTGTAGTAAATGGTACTGCATAACGGGATAAACTGGAAAATAATAAACACTACAAAAAAGGGCACAAGGAAAATATAGCCCCAAATGTTAAACCTCATAATGGAATGCGGTCTTCTCTTTGTCTTTTCGCTCATCTCTCTACCTCGCTTTGGTCAGACGGGATATTATTTTGTTTTGAATTGGATCTTTTTCAGGCCTTTTCGGGAAAAAGTGCCTGTATGGCGGCGCCATACAGGCACAATTTATTCGTTATTCCTTTACAGGCAGGAACATCTTGGTTATGTCAGATCGATCAATCAACCTTAACATCAGGATACTTGGTGTGAACATCCTTCTTGAATGCCTCAAGAGCTTCATCATAGGTAGCGTTACCATCGAAGTAGTTCTTGAATGCCTTCTGATAGGACTCGTTGCAACCCTGATCGTAACCGGACATTGTGGAACGGTCGATCTTCTTAGCGCCTGCTGCGAACAGACCAAGTGCGTTCTGGCCGCCGAGGATGTCAGACTTGTAAGAAGTATCAGCTGCCATCTTCTCCATGGTAGGCTGATCGTTTACGAAGTCATTCTTCTCCTTAACGATCTTCATCAGAACATCAGGATCGGTTGTCATGGTAAGCATGATATCCTTAACAAGAGTCTTGTTGTCAGTTGAGCTGCATCCGCAAACCCAGGTACCGCCCCAAGAGAATCCTGCAGGACCCTCTGTAGCGCCCCAGCCACCTGCATGAGCGATAGAAGCATCATCGCCTGCTGCCATACAGAAGTCGATCAGCCAAGCCGGTCCAAAGTAGCAGAAGGTATCCTGGCCCTTGATTACGTTACCGTCAGCATCAGCTGCGGATTCCTTACCGGTTGCATAGAAACCAGCGGACCAAGCTGCAGACCACAGATCGTCTGTATCAGCATACTTCTCGTCAGCCATCTTCTTAGCAAGTTCGGTCCAATCCTTGATGGACTGGTCAATGTTCAGCTTGCCGTCAACAACCCATGCAGACTTTGCATTATCGGAGAATACACGGAAGGAGTCATTGGTAGAAGCGTTCATTCTGTAACCTGCATCCTTCATCTTAGCAGCAGTGTCAAGGAAGGTATCCCAATCCTTAACTGCCTTCTGAACCTCAGCGGGATCATCAGATCCGAGAACCTTCTTAGCAGCGTCTCTGTTGTAGATCAGAACGCCGGGGCAACCCTGCCAGGAAAGACCCTTCAGCTTGCCGTTGGAATCGGTCATGATATCCTGAGTATAGGTGTACTGATTGGACAGATCGCTCTTCTTGATGCCGAGAGCTTCTACATCCATTGTATAATCAGTATCTGTGTACTTCAGAGCGTAGTCAGCTTCTACAAGGAAGATATCGATCTTGTCATCAGCAGCAGCCTTGTCCTGAGTCAGAAGAGCCTCATCAAGGTGGTTCTGATAACCGTTGTTGTCGTTAGGAGTAATGTTCCAACGAACTTCTACATCGCCGATCTTACCCTTGTTCTCGTCAGCAGCGTCCTTGGTGTATCCGGGATAGTAACCTTCAACTCTCTCCTTGAACTCGGTATTCCAAACGTAGATGTTCAGAACCTTGCCTTCGCCTTCGCCGGTGTTAACTTCCTTAGTAGCAGGCTCAGTTCCGTTATTACCGCCGTTGCCGTTCTCTGTAGGCTTGGGAGTGTTAGTGGGGTTACCACTGGGATCGGGAGTCTGTGTACATCCTACAACAGACAGAGACATTGCCATAGCAAGTGCAACCGCTAATGCTTTTTCCATTTTTCTCACAATAAAACCCTCCTTTGGTATGTATGTGACGACCGGATCCGACGTAATATTATTTTTGATCCGGCTTATATGAACAACCGGTCTCTCCGGTTGCAACATATCATGATTATAAAACACGTTTTCGGAAAATGCAAGCACTTTTTTGTGCAAAATGTAATATTTTTGAAACGTTTTTATTCAAAAATTGTACAATTCTAACAATAACCAACCGGAGACCGTTCATATCATCGAATGGTCCCGTTGATCTTTTTGTCAGTTCATTTTCCTGACCGTCTTACCGGGGATCAGCTCCCCTTCCACCACTTCTCTTCTGACAGGCGGTGTCTCCTGTGAATTCTGTGCGTAACTCTCGATCGTTTCGATCAGGCGGATCGCAGCCAGCTTTCCGATCTGAGAAGTGTTTTGTTTGATCGTAGTAAGGGGCGGATTCACCAGTTCGGAAAGAAGTCCTCCGTCATAACCGACTACGGAGATATCTCCGGGAACCGAAAGTCCCGACCGTTTGATCTCGCTGACTCCGCTGATGGCTGTCATATCATCCGGATAGATGATGCAACTGGGTCGATCGGTCATCTTGATGAGTCTGCTGGTGCGGATCGCTGCCATCTGTACATGACAGTAATCACATTCCATCACATATTCCGGCGGGATCTCAAGTCCCAGGCTTGCTGCAGTTTCATAAAAGGCTGTCAGCCTGGTCTTTGTTACCTCCGTATCGGATTCTCCGTGAAGGTAGGCGATCTTTCGATGCCCCATATTATAAAGATATCTTAAGATATCCTCCATTCCGGTATAATTATCGGAAACAACAGATGTGCAGTTTTTGAAAACATGGTCAATTGTCACTGTAGGAATGGAACTGTTGACCAGTGCAACCACATCCGGTTCATAAAAGTCAATGCAGGCAACCACAACTCCGTCGAGGCCTCTGTACTTGCAGTGCTCGTAGTAGCTCATGGTCTTGTTGCTTACGGTTCTGTTTATAAAAGTAATATCATAGCCTCTGCTCTCCGACTCTGCCTTGAAGCCTTCGAGAACACTGGCGAAGTATTCGTGAGTCAGACCGCTGTGGGCTTCATCCTCGTAAAGAACACCGATATTATATGTACGATTTGTTTTAAGGGCTCTTGCAGCAAGGTTGGGAAAGTATCCCATTTTCTCAGCCGTCCTGCGGATCCGCTGCTTTGTCTCTTCACTGATGTCACTGTGATCATTCATTGCCTTACTGACTGTGGCAATTGATACGCCGCATGACTCGGCTACGTCCTTCATCGATACCATCGGTTTTCCCCCGCTCTTCCGGACTCATCATCCGGTGCTTTCTGACGAAAATCCTTAAACGTATTCGCAATCTCGTAAACGTATTCGAAAAGTCTTAATCGTTTTCGCATTTTGAGTATACCTCAATGTGCATATTTTTGCAAGCCCTATTTTCAAATTTTTTTATCATATTTCACAAAAGGAGGAAAGAAATCGTTTTCTAAATCAATATAATAACATGGTTTTGTTTCGTTAAAATGCCTTTCTTAAACCTATTCGCTACCTCGGTTTTTAGTACATTTTTTCCGATAACTCATTTTTCTTGCATTTTTTTGTTGAATTTCTTTGCTGTTTAGGCTATACTGAGTTCAAATGTAGAAATCGTTTTCGAAACATATTCAAACGTTTTCGCATAATAACTTAGAATGGAGAAATGCTATGAAGTTCGGTCATTTTGATGACGTCGCTAAGGAGTACGTTATCACAACCCCCAAGACTCCGCTCCCCTGGATCAATTACCTCGGAAGTGAGGAGTTCTTTTCACTCATTTCCAATACCTGTGGCGGATATTCTTTTTATAAGGATGCAAAGCTCCTTCGTCTGACCCGTTATCGTTACAACAACGTTCCTACGGATAACGGCGGTCGCTACTATTATATAAAGGATGGTTCTACCGTATGGAACCCCGGCTGGATGCCTGTTCGTACTGACCTTGATTCTTATGAATGCCGTCACGGTCTCGGTTACAGCGTATTTACCGGCGTTAAGAACGGTCTGAAGGCTCAGATGACCTTCTTTGTTCCCGTTGGTGACAACTGCGAGATCAACAAGATGGTCCTGACAAATGAATCCGACGCTCCCAAGACCTTCAGCGTATTTTCCTATGAAGAATTCTGTCTCTGGAATGCAATGGATGATATGACCAACTTCCAGCGTAACTTAAGTATCGGCGAAGTTGAGGTGGTAGGCTCTGCCATTTACCACAAGACCGAGTATCGTGAGAGAAGAAATCATTTTGCACTCTTCTCCGTTAACGTTCCGGTTGACGGTTTTGATACCGACCGTGATTCCTTCCTGGGTGCTTACCGCGGATATGATGATCCCGAGGCAGTAGCAAACGGTGCCTGCAAGAATTCCATGGCCAGCGGCTGGGCTCCCATCGGTGCACATCAGGTAAATGTAACCTTAAATCCCGGTGAGTCCAAGTCTCTCGTATTCATGCTCGCTTACATTGAGAATCCCAAGGAAGAAAAATGGGAATCTCAGGGCGTGATCAACAAGAAGAGAGCTGAGGCTCTCATGGAAAAGTATTCCACAGCTGAGAAGGCAGATGCCGCTCTCGCTGCTCTGAAGGAGTACTGGAACAACCTCCTTTCCACCTTCACCGTAGAAACCGGCGAAGAGAAATTCGACCGTATGGTGAACATCTGGCATCAGTACCAGTGTATGGTCACCTTCAATATGTCCAGAAGTGCTTCCTATTATGAATCCGGTATCGGCCGCGGAATGGGCTTCAGAGATTCCTGTCAGGATCTGATGGGCTTCCTGCACCTGATCCCCGATCGTGCAAAGGAGCGTATCATTGATATCGCTTCCACTCAGTGGGAAAACGGAAGTGCTTACCATCAGTATCAGCCTCTCACCAAGAAGGGCAACTCCGATATCGGCTCCGGCTTCAACGATGACCCGCTGTGGCTCATTGCTGCAACCTCCTGCTATATCCGTGAGACAGGCGACTACTCCATCCTGGACATCATGACTCCCTTTGATAATGATGAATCCACAGCCGTTCCGCTCCTTGAGCACCTGAACCGGTCTTATACATTTACCAAGACTCACTTAGGTCCTCATAAGCTTCCTCTCATCGGACGTGCTGACTGGAATGACTGTCTGAACTTAAACTGCTTCTCCGAGAATCCCGGAGAATCCTTCCAGACCTTCGGTCCTTCTGAAGGACCGGTTGCGGAATCCGTATTCATTGCCGGTATGTTTGTAAAATATGCCCGTGAATATGCTCAGATCCTCGATCATGTAGGTAAGACCGCAGAGGCTGAGGATGCCCGCAAGAGTGCCGACGAGATGGTTGAAGCCATCCTGAAGGACGGCTGGGACGGCGACTGGTTCCTGAGAGCCTACGACGCTTACGGCGCTAAGATCGGTTCGAAGGAATGTGAAGACGGTCAGATCTTCATTGAGCCTCAGGGCTTCTGTGTACTTGCCGGCGTGGGAATCGAAGAAGGACTTGCAAAGAAGGCCCTTGATTCCGTTATCGAGAAGCTCGACACCAAGTACGGTGTTGTCCTTCTCCAGCCTGCATACAAGGATTATCACGTAGAACTGGGTGAGGTTTCCTCCTACCCGCCGGGATACAAAGAGAATGCCGGTATCTTCTGCCACAACAATCCCTGGATCTCCATCGCAGAGACCTGCATCGGCCGCGGAAACCGTGCTTTCGAAGCATACTCCAAGATCTGCCCCGCATATCTTGAGGATATCTCCGAGATCCACAGAACCGAGCCTTATGTATACTCCCAGATGATCGCCGGAATCGACGCAAAGAACTTCGGTGAGGCTAAGAACAGCTGGCTGACCGGTACCGCTTCCTGGACCTTCGTAAACGCTTCCCAGTACATCCTGGGTATCATGCCTGACTTCGACGGTCTGAAGATCGATCCCTGCATCCCTTCCGAAATGAAGAACATCAAGATCCGCAGAGTATTCCGCGGTGCAGTCTTCAACATCGAGATCATCAACGAGAACGGCGCTGAAAAGGGTATCAAGTCCATGACCGTAAACGGCACGGAAGTATCCGGAAACGTAGTTGTTCCCGAAGCAGGTGTAAAGGAATACAACGTGATCTGCAGAATGTGATCACATTCCGATAACAAGATAACTACTCTTCTGTAAAGAAAACGGAACAGGTTGTTGCATCGTATTGATGCAGCAGCCTGTTTCTTTTTGATCTTTTCTGATTTTGTATACATCAGTATTTCAGAAATTTCCGATAGATATTTTGACGGAATCATATTATAATGATTGAGGTTCGGGTCTGAGAGCTCTCGGATCTTTGAACCTGTAAGGAAGTGGTAAAAATCTAAATCACGTCAAAGGTTCAGCCTTTGACCAACATGAGGAGAACACTTATGAAACATCTCATCAGTCCGTTAGACCTGACAACCGAGGAGTTAGACCATCTGATGAACATTGCCGCAGATATCGAGAAGAACCCTGACAAGTACGCTCATATCTGTGACAGAAAAAAGATCGCAACCCTCTTCTACGAACCCAGTACCAGAACCCGTCTCAGCTTTGAGACTGCCATGCTGAATTTAGGCGGCAGCGTCATCGGGTTCTCTTCTGCGGATTCCAGCTCTGCAGCAAAGGGAGAAAGCGTTGCGGATACCATCCGCATCATCTCCTGCTTCGCAGATATCGCAGCCATGCGGCATCCCAAGGAAGGTGCAGCCTTAGTTGCATCCCTCAATTCCGGGATCCCCGTGATCAATGCCGGTGATGGAGGCCATCAGCATCCGACTCAGACCCTGACAGACCTTCATACCATCCGCTCCTTAAAGGGCAAGCTCGATCACATGACGGTGGGTCTTTGCGGAGACTTAAAGTTCGGACGTACCGTTCATTCCCTGATCAACGCTCTTGCAAGATACGAAGGCATCCGCTTCGTTCTCATTTCCCCGAAGGAACTGAGGGTACCGAGCTACATCCGGGAAGAAGTACTTGATGCAAAAGGCATTCCCTACGAGGAGGTTACCTCTCTGGACAATGCGCTCCCCAACCTGGATCTGCTGTACATGACCAGAGTTCAGAAGGAACGTTTCTTCAACGAAGAGGAATACATCCGTATGAAGGACTGCTACATCCTGACCATGGATAAGATGGCGCTGGCGCCCAAGGATATGCTGGTGCTTCATCCCCTGCCCAGGGTAAATGAGATCTCCGTTGAAGTGGATTCCGATCCCAGAGCGGTTTATTTCAAGCAGGTTCAGTACGGTGTTTATATCAGAATGGCTCTGATCATTTATCTTTTGGAACTGGAGGATCGTATATGCTGAGTATTACCGGATTACACAAAGGAATTGTCCTGGATCACATCAAGGCAGGCCGTGCTCTTGCGATCTACAACGCCCTCGGGTTAAACAAGGTAAACGGCCAGGTAGCGGTCATCATGAACGTGGAAAGCCAAAAGATGGGCCGCAAGGACATCATCAAGATGGAAGGAAATTACGAGGATCTGGATCTGGATGTGCTGGGTTTCTTTGATCATCACATCACGGTAAATATCGTGGATCACAACGAGATCATCGAAAAGAAGACCCTTTCTCTTCCCAGAAACATCACCGGAATGATCCGTTGCAAGAATCCCAGATGCATCTCCGGCATCGAACAGGAACTGCCTCAGCGCTTCATGCTGACAGATCCCAACAAGAAGGTTTATCGCTGTATCTATTGCGAGGAGATCGCTTATTCCGAAGAATAATAAAGCTCCTTGCCTGATCAGCAAACAAGTACCGAAATTAAACAAGATCATAAGAAAAACGCCGGAACGGACAAGCCGTTCCGGCGTTTTTTGAGCCGAGCTGTAAGCCGGGTTATGTATCAGACGATCATCTATCTTGACCTGCCGTCACCGACAGGCTCCGTCCGGATCTTCCGACCCGGACACGCGACCAACCCGAAACCGGGACGGGCCGCCCCATGGGTTTCTGTTCGGTCTTGCTTCGGATGGGGTTTACACTGCCCGCTGTGTTACCACCGCGGCGGTAGTCTCTTACACTGCCTTTTCACCCTTACCCGGGAAGATCCCGGGCGGTTCGTTTTCTGTTGCACTTTCCTGGGAGTCGCCTCCACCTGACGTTATCAGGCATCCTGCCCTGTGAAGCCCGGACTTTCCTCAGCAGCACTGTGACTGCCGCGACCGTCTGCTCTGCTCAAGTGTGCATTCTAGCATAGTTTTCCGTAATTGTAAACAGGATCAGATCTTAAATCCGCCTCCGCCTATGAATTCACGAAGCAGAGAGTTGATGGGCACGTTAATGCTGTCCACGCCCTGGAAATAATCCAGGAACTTCAAGAGGCGCTGCGCCTCATCAAAGGTAGGCTCTTTGGGCTCGATATCATAAAGAAGGGGCTCTGCATACTGTTTCAGGATGGCAAGTTCATAAACCACAGCGGAATTGAAGATCACATCGGCAGTTTCCTGATAAGGGAAAATATGCTTTTCCTCTCCTCTTCTGACACTGGGCCACATCCGCAGGGTATCCCTTGCGTAATTACCTCTGGTTCTTGCATCACGGACCAGACGACGTAAGAGACGTACGTCTGAGGTTGCAATGCGGTTATGCTCATCAATATTCATCTCGGTCAGAGCACTGATATAGATCTTGAACTTATTTTCCTTCGGAAGAGCATAGGAAAGCCTGTCATTCAGGCAATGGATCCCTTCGATGACCAGAACATCATTTTCCCCGAGATGAAGGGTGTTTCCTTTATATTCCGGCTTTCCGGTATAGAAATTGAAGGTGGGAAGCTCCACTGTCTCACCGGCCAACAGCCTGGTCATATGGTCATTAAAGAGCTCCACATCCACTGCCTCAAGGCATTCGAAATCGTAATTTCCGTTCTCATCCTTCGGGGTATGTTCACGGTCCTTGAAGTAGTTATCTACTGCGATGGGATGCGGTACCTTTGCATGAGCTCTCAGCTGAATGGAAAGTCTGTGGGAAAATGTTGTCTTTCCGGAGGAAGACGGACCTGCAATCATCACGATCTTCTTTTCGGGATCCGCTGCGATCTTTTCCGCGATATCACCGATGTATTTTTCCATGATGGCTTCCTGAACCAGCATCAGGTCCTCGAAACCGCCTGCACAGATCAGATCATTTAACTGACCAACGGTGGAAAGATTCATTTCATTCAGCCAGTCGGAAGTGGTGATCTGCTTTTCAAACAGCTTCGGATTGGATTTAAAGGGCTGTACCTCATTCGGCGTTGCGGAAGTAGGCATCCCCAGAACAAATCCGTCCCCGTGGAGCGTCAGTTCAAAGCAGGTCAGATAGGAAGTTCTCGGAACCAGATATCCGTAGAAATAATCCTGAAGTCCGTCAATGGAATACAGATTCACTGCAGAGGTCCGGCGATAACGAAGAAGGCGTTCTTTGTCATAGAGCTTCTGCTCCAGGAAGATTTTTCTGGCCTTCCGAACCGGTACACAATGCTTCAGGATCGGCAGGTCAGCCTTTACGATCTCACGCATTCTGGCTTCGATCCGGTCCAGAAGAGCCTGATCCAAGACAAAATCTCCGGCCAGACGCACATAGTAACCGTTGTTGACGGAAAAATCAATAAAAAACTGATCCATCTTCTCCAGCCCGATCACGTCGTAGCAGGCCTTATAGGCAAGAAACGAAACACTTCTGCGGTAAGCTTCGCTTCCGCTCCGTACTCCCAGTGTCACAAACTCCAAAGGGCAGGGATCATACTCCACCACCTTCTGCAGTTCGCGGATATAGCCGTCTACTCGTGCCAGAACGATCCGCTCGGAATACTCATTCTGCACAAGTGCCGCCGCATCTTCATAGGTGCTTCCCTCCGGAAGCTCATAGGTTGTTCCTTTATGAATGATCTTCATAACTGTATACTCCTTACGTTCCGGGTCTTAAGGCCGGGAACCTCCGATGTCGGATCTTCTCCGATCACCGCTGTCTGTTTTTTATAGTTGATCATAATACGATATATGGATATTCCACGGGCATCTTGATCACTTCCACCTCGGAACGCATCATATGCCCCAGCATAGCCTCAAGATCATCCGCAAAAATATGCTCCATTCCGTAATGACCGGCATTGATCAGGGTCATTCCGTGCTCCGCAGCATCCAGGGCAATGTGATATCCCACATCTGCCGTGATCAGCACATCCGCCTTCAGGCGAAGAGCCGGTTCCACCAGGTCCTTACCGGAGCCGGGACTTACCGCAACCCGGTAGAATACCGGATTATCCGTAGTACGGTCACCGGGATAGATCTCCAGGGTCTTCATTCCGAAATTTGCCTTGATCTTGGCACACAGCTGTGTCAGGGAAATGCCTCCTTCCACGCTGCAAAGACGACCGATACCGATCTTCCTGATCTGATCATCCGCCATATGATAATCACGGATGTCATCCAAGGGTTCCTCGGGAAGAAGGCCCAATCGTCTTGCAAACTGATCTGCCATGCCTCCGGGGATCATATCATAGTTGGTATGTGCATTGTAGCAGCAGATATCCGCACGGATCAGCTTCATAATGGTGCGACCACGCTCCGTATCCGCTGTGATACTGTGTAACGGATGATACAGATAGGGATGATGGGTAATGATCATCTGGGCTTCATTTTCAATGGCGTAATCCGCAACCCTCTCATTGATCTCCAGAGCCACCAGGATCTTTGAAATACTGCGGTCCGGTCTTCCGAGCCACAATCCCACATGATCCCCCGACAGAGCCAGACTCTCGGGTATCACCTTCTGCAACAGTTTTACGATCTCACTGCACTTCATAATTTGCTTCCTCCCCTAACATTTTTAATGCTTTTTCATTGATCAAAAGTTCTTTTCGGATCTCCTGACAGCGCTTGGCTCCGTGGGTTCCTTCTCCTTCATTCCCCGAAGAATCCGCCTCTCCGATCCGTATCAACAGTGCCTCCAAAGTGGCACGTTCCTTCAAAAGATAAGCCCTCAGAACCGGATCCTTTTTCAAAAGCAGCTCTGCGCCGTAGTACAGGGCAAGCTCCCGGTCGCCGATGTCTGCGCCGTAGTCCGGCTTTACATCACCGGGCCTCAGCTTCAGGATCAGGTAATATTTCCCTTCCTCTTCGACCATCCGCTCCGTCAGGATCTCATAGCCATTTTCCAGAAGATATTCCCTGCATTCCTTCCATTCGGAATGAGGGGAAATGATCAGCTCCCCGGCACTTTTGGCCGTCCCCTCTCCCTCCGAAAGGATCTTCCGGATCAGAGGTCCGCCCATACCGGCAATGATGATGCTTTCCGCTTCCTTTGCGGCAAGGGCCGTCAGGCCATCACTGAGCCTTGTTTCTATTTGGTTTTCCAGACCTGCCTGCCGGATATGCTCCTCGGCAATGGACAGGGGTCCTTTTCTCACATCCATGGCAAATGCCTTCGGCGAGATCCCGGTGCCCACCAGATGGATGGGTACCCAGCCGTGATCACAGCCGATATCGGCAACCACCAGTCCCGGTGTGACCAGGGCGGCCACCGCCGAAAGCCGCTTTCCTGTGAGCCGTTTCGTTGTTGTATTCTGTATATCTGCCAACTTTCTCCATCCTGTTATTACAAAAATACTGTTCCCGGTGCTCTGATTTCTTTGTACTCACACGTACATTGTTTCACTGGGAATCCGGTCATCCGTCATCAACGATTATCCGGATGCCTATTATTTCACTCCTTCAGCTTGATCCGGAGTGCTTTGGTCTCCTTGGTCTTCTGGGCGAATTCCTTGAGGCTCATCTCATTCATTTTCCGCTCCAGGCTCTTGGTGAGCACGCTGCGGATCATCTCGGAAAGAGCATTTTCCCTTTGCTCCGTGCTTTCCAGATGTTCATTGACCTGGCTTAAGGTCAGGATGTTCAAAAGCTCATCCGCAAATTCCTCGCCCCGGTCATAATAATGA
The DNA here is from genome assembly GCA_017614345.1 of Lachnospiraceae bacterium. Lineage (GTDB taxonomy): Bacteria > Bacillota > Clostridia > Lachnospirales > Lachnospiraceae > JAGACB01. Next base: position 823 of record JAGACB010000096.1, on the reverse strand, counting down.
CTGGCCACAAGAGACGGATTGATCTGTCCTTCACCGGACCGGTCAAAGAGCTCCTTCACTGCGATCCGGTGCACTTCATCGGAGAAGTCCTCCGGTGTGATATAAGGCTTCACCGCCTCCACCAGCTTCGGTTCCACCGCAAGCCATCCGATGAGAGCATTTTCCTTCACGTGCTCAGGGCTCTGATAAACCGGTTTCTGATCCTTAGGCCCCTTCTTTGCACCCTCAGGTGAGGGAGCCTCTCCGGTCATGGCAAGGGCTGCTCGCTCCTTTTCCCGGCGCTCAAGCTCACGCTCATTGTTCTTCTTACGCTTATATTCTTCACTGACACTGATCTTGCGGATGATGGAATCCAGTTCCCCTTCCTTGAAGCCGAACTCTCTGGTCACATCCTCCACGTAAGCATCACGCTTCACCGGATCCTCAAACTCCAGAAGCAGCTCCCCCACCTGATATTTATAGGCAACTCGCTGCTCCGTATCATTCAGGTCAAAGTTGTCCTGCAGCTGTTCGATCTGGAAGAAGCAGCTGTTCTTGGCCTGACGGATCCGCTCCGTATATTCCTCCGGACCGAGTTTCTTCAGAAACTCATCCGGATCCTTGCAGGGATCCATGTTCAGGATCTTGATGCTCATATCCGCAGCCCGGAACACGGGGATGGCCCGAAGTGCCGCCTTCTTTCCTGCACCGTCACTGTCAAAGGATACGATGATGTTTCTGGAATATTTCCTGAGCTCCGTGGCATGCTGGCTGTTAAATGCCGTACCGAGAGCCGCAACGGAGTTCTCAAAGCCTGCAAGATGCAGGGAAATGACATCCATAT
>JAGACB010000095.1 GCA_017614345.1 Lachnospiraceae bacterium | reverse complement strand
TCAGATAAGAACATAAGCAAGTTCATATCTCTGATACTACGTCATAGGCCTGAGACCATCGGCATAACTCTTGATGAGCATGGCTGGGCGGACGTGGCAGAACTGATCGCAGGGGTGAGCAAGACGCATCCGCTTAATAAGGAGGATCTTGAGCGTATTGTGGCTGAAGACGAGAAGCAGAGATATTCTTTCAATGAGGATAAGACTTTGATCCGGGCGAATCAGGGGCATTCCATTTCGGTGGATGTGGAGCTGGAGCAGGTGGAACCGCCGGAGATTCTTTACCACGGTACGGCGACGAAGTATGAGGAATCCATAGACCGGGAGGGGCTGATACCGAAGTCCAGACTTTATGTGCATCTTTCCGGAGATGAGGAGACAGCCAGGAAGGTCGGTATACGGCATGGGAAGCTGGTGCTGTATCGGATCAAAAGCGGTGAGATGCATAGGGATGGATATGTTTTCTACAGATCCGTTAATGGCGTGTGGCTGATAAAGGCCGTGCCGGTGAAGTATATGGAGAAAGAAACGAAATAAAAGATGAGCAGAGTATTTGTTATTCCGGATATCCATCTGAAACCTTGGATATTTGATAAAGCAGAGGAAGAGTTATCAAAGGCAGAATATGACAGGATCGTATGTCTGGGTGATCTTGTTGATGACTGGGGTCAGGAGGAAAATCTTGATCTGTACAGGGAGACATTTGAGGCATCGGTCCGGTTTGCACGGAAACATCCGAACCTCCTATTCTGTTACGGGAATCATGACATCAGCTATGCCTGGGAAGCGCATGAAACGGGATATTCCGAAGCGGCCAGAGAGACCGTGCTTCAGGGGCTATCATCATTGAAGGCGGCCCTTCCTGCTGAGAATATTGCTTTCATTCATAAGATTGATGAGGTGCTGTTCAGCCATGCAGGGTTAACGCAGGCGTTCATGTCATATTATTTTCCGGAGCATGAAGGCGGGGTTGATGATCTTATAGAACGAATCAATGGTTTCGGAAAGGAGGAGCTGTGGAACGATGCATCCCCGATATGGGCAAGGCCGCAGGATGGCCGGATAGGGATGTATCCTGATGTGAAACTGCAGGTGGTCGGGCATACTCCGGTCAGAAGGACCGATTATTTTAAGGGAGTACTGACTGTTGATATTTTTTCCACCCACCTAAATGGAGATCCGATCGGTGATCAGAGATTTGTGTGGGTGGATACGATCACCGGTCAATGGGGATATTCAGACAAAGGAATGGTTCCGGAGGAACTGCCGGATCAAAAGCTCGATATCAGAACATACCATAAGGGAGACAGAGTCCGGTTTAAGATCAGGTGGGCAGATACCGGAGAGGTGGAGCACATTGATGGAACTGTAGAAATCATCGACAGGTACCCGGGCGGGTATTCGTCTATCGATATATTCAGCGTCGATACCTTATACAAGCATATTCCCTTAAGCGATGTGCTTGAATACTATGGGGCAGAAGAAAACGTATAAAGCCAGAGGAGCGTCAGCATGGCATTTAAGATCGTTCGCAACGATATCATAAGCGGGCGTAATAAGGAGTAAAACAATGGGAAGAAGAGAAGATAATGTTGAAATATTCGAAGATACAACAGCTTTCGTGAATGAGAACGAAAAGCTGAAGGAGGCGGTCAAAAGGACCAGGAATGTCCAGAAGATCTATTTTGATGGAGAGGATATTCCGGATCCCACAAAAAGGAACGGGCAGCAGGCCAAAGTGGTTGTTTCCGGAAAGCGAACCCTGGAGGCGGCTTCTGCATACAAAGGGAAGAAGACCTGCATCCTGAACTTTGCATCCGCAACAAATCCGGGCGGCGGAGTTGTGAACGGATCATCTGCTCAGGAGGAGGCGATCTGCCGGTGCAGCACGTTGTACTTTGTTCTGGATACGGATGAGCTGAGGCAGAAGTTTTACCAGCCGCACCGCAGGACGGGGAACCCGCTTTACAATGATGACATCATCTATTCACCGGAGATCATTGCAATCAAGAGCGACACATCAAATCCCAGGCGGCTTTTGGAAAAGGACTGGTACAAGGTGAATGTGATCACCTGCGCCGCACCGAACCTACGGGAGCATCCCAGCAATCGCATGAATCCTGATGCGGGCCGGCAGGCGGCAAAGATTTCGGATGCAGATCTGATGGTGCTTTTGGAAAAGAGAGTGCGCAGGATCTTCGCGGCAGCGGCAGCAGGGGGAAATGAGGTGCTGATTCTCGGAGCCTTTGGCTGCGGTGCCTTCCGGAATCCGCCAAGGATCGTGGCAAAGGTTTTCCACAACGCGCTTGAGGATTACCGGGACTGCTTTGAGACGGTGGAGTTTGCGGTGTTCCATACAGAGAGGGAGATGGAAAACTTCAGGGCATTTACAGCTGAATTCAAAAATCTGTAAATAATTTTTCAAACTGTTCATTAGGTGAATAGTTTGGCTTGTATCTTTACCCCATCAGGAGGACGCACACGGATTGAAACGGCAGACGTCACGGTTCAATCCGGCGGGCCTTCAGGTTAAAAACAAACTGATGGAGGTAAAGAATAATGGGATACACGAGAACAGAAGTGCCGGAACTGGAAAACCTGATGAAGTACGGCAAGAAGAAATTCGTCCGGTACGAAGAAGGGGCTAAGATCTACTCCATGGGACTTCATTTTTTTCAGGAGCTGGCAAAGGAAGCGGGCGCGATCTACCATGTGAAGCGGATCGTGCTGGTCAACACGGAACTGATCGATGAGTATCTGGAGAATTTCAGGGATGCATGAGGCGGGACAGCCTGCCCGAAAAATCCCTGAGATTTTTCAAAAATGCTATTGACATTTCGGATGCCGAAAAGTACAATAATAATCCAAGACGGAGGTTTCGTACATATGGCGAAAATGGGAAGACCAAAACTGGATGATCCGAGAGAATTAAGGGTATCGGTACGTTTTTCAGAGGAGCAGATGAAGCGCCTCGTGGCATATTGCGAAAAGTTCGGTCTTGGAAAGTCTCAGGCGCTCATGAAAGGCTTCGAGGAGCTCGAACGGCAGGCTGCCGAAGCGGATCAGGGCAGATAGGGCAGGCTGTTCCTCACCTAAGAAAGGAAAGGTGAGAGAATGGCAAGTTCAAGAAAGGACAGTCGCGGGTATATGTTGAAGACCGGCGAGTGTCAGAGAAGCGACGGACGTTATTCATATGCGTATACGGGTAAGGGAGGGAATCGTCGTACAGTATACGCGCCAACTTTAGCAGAGCTCAGGAAAAAGGAAAGGCAGATCATCCGTGATATTGAGGACGGCATTGATGCACACTCTCCTGAGAAGATCACGCTGAACCAGCTGTGGGACAAGTATTTCAGCACCAAGCACGATCTGAAGCCAACCACGAGGGCGGGGTACAAGTACAATTATGACCGCTACGTGAGAGACGGCTTCGGGAAGAAAAAAATAACGGAGATCAAGTATTCGGACGTCAAGGAGTTTTATTACAGCATCATCCTTGATAAGAAATTAAGCTCCGCAACCCTTGACAACGTGCATACAGATCTCCATCCGGCATTCGACATGGCGGTGAGGGACGGGCTCCTTCGGACCAACCCGACGGACGGCGTGATGAAGGAGATCAAGAAGAGCCAGTTCTGGAATAATGAAAAGAAGAAGGCTCTGACAATTCCGCAGCAGAAGAAGTTTACGGAATTCATCAGGGACAGCAGGGAATTCCAGGGATGGGCGCCGGTGCTCATGGTGCTCCTCGGAACAGGGATGCGTATAGGAGAATGCATCGGGCTTCGCTGGGATGAT
>JAGACB010000094.1 GCA_017614345.1 Lachnospiraceae bacterium | reverse complement strand
CCTAAAATCAGAAGAATAACAGTGAAAAATGAGTTGAACGATCCGGCAGGCTTGGGTCGTTCAACTTTTTTTGTTGCCGAAGATGTTACGGGATTGTTGAAACATATTACACACTTGTTGAGACATATTACATACTTGTTGTGATTTTTTTACACACTTATTATGCAATATTACAAATGTTACGAGGTATGTTACACGGATATTAAACTTTGTTACATTTCCGACTTATTTACGGAAACCCCTTGATTTTACTTGATTTATCTGATATGGTGAAATTGTTCAAAGATTGTTTGGAAAGTTTTAAGGAATATGAAATAAATAGAATTTCAAAACCGCAAAAATGAAAGATTTTCAAAACAAAAAATGATACACCCTTTCGGGAAAATGTCAATTCTTTGACCATCTTTTCTATTTCAATTCAGGAGGAGAACACACTATGAGAAAACGTATGATGATCATTGCCGGCGCTCTGGCACTTTCCCTTGCACTGGCCGGATGCAGTCCCACACAGCCTGCAGTAGATGGCAGGGAAGAATCAAAACCCAACAAGACCCAGCAAACTTCGGAAGGAACATCCGAAGAGACATCCGAGGAAACATCCACAAAATCGGAAGAGAAGTTTACCGAATCGGCAAGCAATCCGGAAGAGTCTTCGGAGAACACCGGAAAAGACACTTCAGAAAAGGAAACAGAGGAGACACCGGAAGAGTCCTCTTCCGAGGAGGAGACATCTTCTGAGGAAGAAACCCCTTCCGAGGAAGTAAAATTCTCCGTTGCCATTGACACTGAGAATTTCCCGGATGAGGCATTCCGGAACGTGGTATCCGGATATGATAAAAACGGAAATGGAATGCTCGAATCGACCGAAGTGAATGAAGTCATCAGCCTTAATCTGATGGAAGATGCCACGGGTGCTTATAACGGCCTCGGAATCAAAGATCTGAAGGGAATCGAATATTTCTTCAATCTGAGGGTACTTGATTGCAGCCACAATCAGCTGACAACTCTGGAGGTGTCCGGGCTTTCAAAACTTGAGTTTTTTTACTGCGGTTTTAACCGGATTACCAAATTGGATGTGTCCGAACTATCAAAACTGAAAACTTTTGATTGCAGCCACAATCAGCTGACAACCCTGGATGGTTCCTTACCTTCGCAGCTAAAATCTCTTGGCTGCTCTTCGAATCAGCTGACAACCCTGGATGTGTCCGTACTTTCAAACCTGGAATCTCTTAGCTGTGCTTATAATCAGCTGTCAACTCTGGATGTCTCTGCGCTTTCAAAACTTGTAGACTTTTATTGCGATCATAATCAGCTGACCGCGTTAGACATAACAGGGCTTTCGAATCTTGATTATCTTAACTGTGGTTTTAATTCTCTGACCGAACTGGATCTGTCCGGGATTTCGGATATGGAATATTTGAACTGCAAAAACAATGAATTGAAAGCTTTGGATTTAAGTGAGATCCGCATTTCTTCTCTGAATTGCAGTGAAAATCAATTAACCGAACTGAATGCCGAACATGTCGGATTTGATTTGAATTGTTACGGCAATCAACTGACTACCCTCAAAATAGGTCCATTGGAGTACCTGAATTGCTATGATAATCAGCTGACAAGTCTGGAGCTTGATGCGGAAGGTCTGACTGATATTATTTGTCATAAAAACAACTTAACAAGTTTAAAATTGGCTTACAGCGGTTTCTCAGAACCGAACACCAGACATAGACTTCTCGTTGATTCCAATGTGGAAGTAATCGAAGAGATTAAAAGTTCAAGGGCATACAAATATGAGATCACTCGTGTTCCGAACGAACCGAACGCCAAAACAGATCCTGCAACCGGGGCACTTCAACTTCCGGATGGCATTTATTTTATGAAAAGTGCTTATGATGAGGATATCAATACCGGGAAATATCATGAAAGTATCCTTGATTCCTGGTATTCTTCCTTCAAAGTGGAAAATGGTTGTTTACTCATCGATGGAACGATCATAGAACCCCAGACAGATGGAAGTTTACTCCTAGCCGAAGGACCGTTACGCCTTCCGTTGGCAGATAATGTGCAAATGCCGATTAACAGTGATGATCGTCCGATTGGGGGACTTTCCGGATTCAACATCGTGATTGAGGATGGCATTGTAAAAAATGCCGGATACAGTGAAACCGGAAAATGGATCTCTATTGATTGATGAAAAATCATAGAACCCCTGGCAGATGGAAGTTTACTCACGATAGTCGGATTACCCGTTCATTTCAATAAGGAGAGAGATACACTATGAGAAAACGTATGACGATTTTGGCCGGAGCCCTTACTCTTTCCCTGGCCTTGGCCGGATGCAACCCCACTCAGCCTGCGGTAGATGGCAGGGAAGAATCGAAAACCAACAAGACCATTCAAACTTCGGAAGAACTTACTGTAGAACAGTTCAATGAAATGCATGGTCCGGGGATGATCATCGATATTGAGAACGGATGTGTTGTATCCGTTTCTTGTGGTGCTTGATCGGAAAGAGGAAATGGGGCTGTTTCACCAGCCCCATTTCTTTTTCGCATTTTATGCATAAGAAGAGATCTTGACGATCACACCGTCAGAGGTACGGTCTTCCGGGCGGGTTTCAATGTTGGCAAAGCCGTTCTTTTCATAGATGCTGAGTTTGGGAACGGCGGGATTGTCCGTCATGTCTTTCACGGTCTTCGGAAGATTGCAGGCTTCGGCAAGGGTGATCAGGTCAGAGATGCTCTCAGGCCCGAAGCCGGTCTTGTCCCGGGGGATCCGGACAAATGCCTCACCACAGGGACGGATCACGTGATCCGTACACTCGGAGATCACCATTTTGCAGGTGCGTTCAATGTCCCCCTCGGTGTATTCCTTTTCGATAAAACAGCCGAAGTAGTGTTTTTCTATGGTGTCGTGGGTAAATGCGCTTACGGTCAAAGCATCACAGGAGAACAGGTCCTCCTCAACAAGGGCCTCGTAAATACATTTTCCCTGAAGGTTTTCATCCAGGGTGTGGTAACTCAGGATCAGCTTGAAGACGAATCTGCCGGAGTCCTCGCCGGAGGGCTCCCGGACCACGGTGGCCGTGGCAGCGCCGAGATTCGGATGGCCGAAGCTCTTCGGGAAGTTCATGATCCGACAACCGATACGGCCGTTTTGGAACATGGTTTCCGGAGGTGTGTCAGTTGTTTGTTTCTTCAAAAATGCGTAGTACTTTCCGGTGTGCTCAAAGCCGCCGGCATCCATGGCCATCTGATCAAGATATTTTCCAAAGCTCCGCTTGGGATCGGGAAAATGTTTGTCGTACAGGTCTTCAAACCAGTCCGAGAACAACCGGTATGCTATGGCAAAGCCTGTCGGAGCGGCAACGTAGCTGCTGAAGGCGGTGGTGTTTCCTTCCTTGTCGCGGTAGGTGAAGCTCAGGCTTTGGCCGTCCATGACTCCGGCTCCTGAAGCACTGAAGCCGTTCCATTCCTCAAGAGGGAAGCTTTTCATCATGAACTCCAGCCGGTCCATGAATTCCCGGTCAGTCTCGAAAACGGGGGCGTCCTTTTCTTCTTTGCCGGAATGACGCACCAGGACCTTGACTACCTCATCCTCCTCCCAGGCCTGATAGGTTCTGCCGGAGAGAAAGGCGGAGAAGGTCTCATTGTAACGGAAGAAGCGGCCGTTGCCGGGATAAACCGATTTGAGGCTCCCGAGATCTGTCAGGGCACCCATACCAATAAAGGAATTTGAGGGCATTCCGAGACCTATGAAGGGATTGGTCGGTGCACCTTCAAAAGCATATCCGCAGGTGACACAGAATTTTGCATTTTCCATTCGGGGAGTCCCGCATTCCGGGCAGAATTTTGCCATTTTCATTTCCTCCGTTTCTGTTGCAGGTCTTCGACCTGCAACCATCGCCGAAAACCCGAAGGGTTCTTCGGCGCATCCTGTTTGCGAACAAAGTGAGCAAACTACTCATTCACTTCTTAAGGGATGGCTATATTATAATCTACGGAGGTGGTATTGTAAACATTTCTTCGTAGGTCAAAGATGTAAAGGACAAGAAGCGCATTCTGTGGTAAAATGTGTGAAGTAACTGAAAAACTGTTTTTTGAGAAGGGAGCAGACATGGGAGAAACAGAAGCAAAGGAACTTTTTATTGAGCTGGAGGACAATGAGTGGCCCAAAGAGTACATCACCCACGACCGGCAGATCGCACGGGGGATCGTGTATGACGAGGCGGGCAATTTCTACTTTGTTCGGGCTGAGAGAGATGACCTGTTCGGAAAGGCGACCATGATCGAGACTGCGGGAGGCGGTGTCGAGAGCGGCGAAAATCTGGCTGAGGCCATCCGCCGGGAACTGAGCGAGGAGCTTGGCGTGGAGGTGGAAGTTCTGGGGAAGATCGGAGTGGTCAGCGATTACTACAACGTGATCCATCGGCACAACCTGACCAACTATTTCCTCTGCAAGGTGGTATCCTTCGGAGAGAAGCATCTGACAAAGGATGAGGTGGAGAACTTTCATTTGTCCACCTTGAAGCTGCCCTTTGAGGAGGCTGTGAAGGAATATGAACTTCGCAGGGAGACCCCCATCGGAAGGCTGGTAGCTAACCGGGAACTGCCCATGCTTCGGCGGGCGCAGGAGATGATCCGGGAGAGCGAGGCAAAGTGATCAGTACAAAGACATTTTTCAAAAACAAATAAACGGAGGTTACCATGAACTACATTTACGAAATGCCGGCTGAGTTTCTGGCGGAGTGTGAGCATAAGGGAAGCGTGGAGCGGTTTGAGTACGTGACAAGCACGTATGATGAGGAAAATGCGGTGCTCCACAAGGGTGCCTGGGTTTATGTGCCCTACGGGTATGACCCGGCGAAGAAGTACAATATTCTGTATCTGATGCACGGCGGAGGCGTGACGGAGGACTGGTGGTTCAAGATGTTCCCGGAGACGGTGACCATTCTGGACAATATGATCGAAAAGAAGATCTGCGAGCCCTGCATCATTGTGACGCCCTGTCTGTACCACAGTGCGGAGGATGTGCACACCAGGGATGAGTCCCGGACGGAGAACTTCCGGAAGGAGCTCAGAAAGGACATTATCCCGGGGATCGAGAAGAAATATTCGACTTATGCGGAGGGCAATGTTTGTGAGGAGAATCTTGTGAAGACACGGGCTCACCGGGCATTTGCCGGGCTTTCCCTGGGCTCCATGACCACTTACCGGGCAGCATTTTACAACAATTTTGACCTGTTTGCCTGGTACGGGCCCTTTTCCGGCTGCTGCGGCCCCTTCGGGGATCACGAGAAGGAAGCGGAGCGGATCTGTCAGACCCTTGAAGAGGGTAAGAAGAACGGTCTTGAGCTGAGCTATATGTTCTGCTGCAACGGCGACAAGGACATTGCCTACGCAGAGCACAAGGATGTAATGGAGAAGGTTTTTGCGAAGACGGACATGCTGATTCCCGGGGAGAACTATGATTTCTACCTGATCCCCGGCGGCGTTCACGATATGAAGGCATGGCAGCTGGATCTGTATCATGCACTGCAGATCTTTTTCGTTGAAAAATGAGATTTATCCGTCGGATGACGACTGCCCTCCAAAAGTACCCTTTTTGAGGTAGTTTTGGAGGGTAGTTGAAAAATGATCGAAACGATCCCATGGTTTTAAGATGAAGTGGGGAGAGTGCAGAATGAAAACACTGATCGAATTATATGATGAAGCACCCATAGAAAATGTTCTTGCAACGGAGATGTTCCGGCCCAAGGAGACGGTCCTCTTATGCCCGCCGGAGATCGAGCCGGAGCGGGTCCTTAAGGCGTCACTGGAAAAATATTTCCGTCACCGGGGATGCAATGTGAAGCTGACGGTGATCCCGGTGAGTCTTCTGGACGCCGGAAAGGTGGCGAAAAGACTACAGGAGATCCTTACGACCCGGGAGGACTGCGCCATTGATATCTCCGGAGGTACGGATGCAGCACTTTTTGCAGCCGGGATGGTTTGCAGGGATACGCCGGTATTCACCTACAGCCGAAAGAGAAACTGGTTTTTTGAGATCCAAAATGCTCCTTACGCCAGAAGTCTGCCCTGCAGCGTGAAGCTCGATGCCAAGTCCTGCTTTCTGATGGCCGGCGGAAACCTGCTTCCCGGAAGGGAGGACAATGCGCGTCTGTCAGAGAAGGCAGAGCGGATCGGGGCGCTCTTTGATGTATTTATGGAGCACCGGAAAATCTGGATGAGGCAGATCTCATATATTCAGAAGATTTCATCGGCGGAGCCGGGGGATCTTGCGGCCTGCGGTCCGAGAACCTTAAAGGCAGACAGGTCGCTTGTCACGGTTTCGGAGGATTTTCTGGTGGATCTGTCGGAAGCCCATTTGATCCGGGATCTGATCATCTCTGAGGAACAGGTGAGCTTTTCCTTTTATGATGAGACCGAGCGGTTCTGGCTTCGTGACATCGGAAGCGTATTGGAGCTTCAGGTCTACCGGGCGGCCCTCATGTCCGGGTGCTTTCAGGATGTGGTTCTGAGCGCCGTGGTCAACTGGGAGGGTGGAAAATCTCAGAGAAATGCAGTTACCAACGAGATTGATGTGGTGGCGGTGACCGGTGTTACACCGTTTTTCATCAGCTGCAAGACAGGAGATATCCGGACGGAAGCATTAAATGAACTGGCTGTGTTACGTGACCGCTTCGGCGGAAAGAGTGCACGTGCCATGATCGTTACTTCACGCACTCTGTCGGCACATTCTCCCGTTCGAAAGAGAGCGGCGGAACTGAATATTGAGGTAGCGGATCTTGAGGAGTTAGAGCTCCCGATCCTGATCAGCCGGCTTTCCGGCGCCGGGGAGACTGCCTCCCGTGAAAACTCACGGGCCGGTGATCCCTTTATGGAGGCTGCGATCCGGGAAGCCAGAACGGGTATCAATCTGCGTCACGGAGGACCTTTCGGCTGCGTGATCGTGAAGGACGGGAAAATCGTGGGATCCGGCCATAATATGGTCCTGGCGGATCATGATTCGACGGCTCATGGCGAGATCGTGGCCATCCGGGATGCGGAAAAGCGCCTCGGAACACATGATCTGTCCGGGTGTACGCTGTATACCACGGGGGAACCCTGCCATATGTGCCTGACCGCCATTTTGTGGGCAAATATCGGGAAGGTCTATTACGGCTGCCGGATCCGGGACAATGCCATGATCGGCTTCCGTGATGAAACCTTTGACAATCTGTTTGAAGGCCGGGATAAGCTCGGAGACCTGATGGAGATGTCCGAACTGGATCGCGAGGCCTGCCTGAAACTGTTCCGGGAATATCTGGAGACGGATCCCGGACGGTATTGAAAACAGTCGGATGAGTTGATGCTCTTCCGACTGAATAGGTCAATCATGCTTCACATGATCGGGATGATCCGTATCATCTGCAAAGAAAGGATAAGCACCGGTTACAGACAGCCGGTCAAGGAAGAATGAATATTAAGTTTTATCAGGTCTTTTTGGTCATTTACACGATCCTGAATATAGCGACCTTTGTGCTTTACGGGATCGACAAGAAGCGGGCAAGGGAAGAAAAATGGAGGATCCCGGAGGCGGTTCTGCTGAAGAGTGCCTTTTACGGAGGCGCCTTCGGAGCCGGGATTGGGATGCTGTTTTTTCACCACAAGACCCGGAAAAAAGAATTTCAGGTGAAGGTGCCGCTGTTTATCTGCCTGCACATTTTCCTGATCATCTTCTGCACCTGGTCCAATAACCATCTGGTGGTGACGAAGTATGATCTCGGAAAGGATTCCGGGGTGGCCGGGGATTTCAGGATCGTGCAGGTCTCCGATCTGCATAACACCTATCTGTGGTGGCAGAAGGGTTATGTGGCGGATATGGTGGCGGAGCAGAAGCCGGATATGATCGTGATCACCGGGGATATGATCGACAGCCGCACTACGGATAAGAAGACCTCCATTGATACGGCAAAGCGTCTGACGAGTATCGCAGATACCTATTATGTGACGGGAAATCATGAAGAACGTTTTTCCGATGAGTACCTGGAGGAGTTCTTTGCGGAGCTGAAGGAGGCCGGTGTCAGGGTTCTCGAGGATGAGTATATTTTGGTGGGCGAGGGCGATGAAGAGTTCGCTCTCATCGGGATCCGAGATAAGTCGTTAGAGCGGATGGAGCTTCCCTTGAAGGAGCTGATCCGTGAGGCTCAAAAGGAAGCCGGAAGCGATATTCCCACTGTGGTACTCTCACATGAACCACAGCTGATCAAGACCTATGCCGAAGCTGATGCAGATCTGGTCCTTACCGGCCATGCTCACGGCGGGCAGATCCGCCTGCCCATCATCGGCGGTCTGGTGGCTCCGGATCAGGGCCTGTTCCCGAAGTATACCTCCGGGCTTTACACCTCCGGCAACACCAAAATGATCGTCAGCCGAGGCGTCGGCAACAGCGCAGCCCCGATCCGGGTGTTCAACGATCCCGAGATCGTGGTGGTGGATCTGTAAGGTGACAATGGGGACGGTTCCGGGTGTCACGTTTTTCTTTTGAAAAATGTGACACCCGGAACCGTCCCAATTGTCATCTCTGCTGCTGTTTATACGGGTTCAATTCGAATGTGTCCGGTCACTTCGGGAAGCTTGATGCGGTAGCGCTCGGCGAGTGCAGGTCCGCAGGCGGCGCTTCCGACGCCGGCCATGGCGAAGTCGACGCAGATCACATGGAATCCGGAGGGTTCCAGTTCAAAGTTATGTTTTTTGGTGGCCAGCTCTTCCTGGGTGAAGACGGAGGCGTTAAAGGAGAAGCAGTCCTCGAAGGTCAGGGCTCTGTTGCTTTCCGGTTGTTCTTTCGCGTTGTCTGCTGAGGCTTTGGAAGGCGCAGGCTTGGAGAAGCGCAGGCCTTCAATATGCCCGGAGCATTCAGAAGCATTCGATTTCCTACGCCGGCCTGCTGAAAGTTTTTGGGCCTGTGCCGGAGTAGCATCAAGGATCTCGGCATGGGTGCAGCCGAAGTGGGAGGAGTTCTCCTGAGGGCGGATGTAATCCTCATGGAGGTCCTTTACGGCAGCGGTGAAGTTTCCGATGTAGGATGCCTGATGCTTATCGATGTAGCTTTCATAGGGACCGTAGCCGTAATACTGTACGGTACGGAAACGCTTTGGAACAAAGAGTCTGAGGCCGAATCTCGGCAGGAATTCCACTTTGTTAGAGGTAGTGATGCTGCAGGAGATCTCCATGGCACCGTCAGGGGAGATACGATAGCTTGCTTCCATCTTTGCAAAGGGCTGATGCCGGCTCCAGCCGAAGGACTGCTTCGCAGTGATCAGGATCTCGGAGCCTTCTTTCGTCAGAACGGTTTCATAGACCTTCACGACCGGATCGAAAAGATGAGCGCCGTACCAGTCACCTTTCATGGTGTCATTATCCACGGGAGCCCGGAAGAAGTTGTACTCCATGGGCTTTGCAAGGATATTTTTCCCGTTTCGGATCATGCCTGTGAAGGCAGCGATCCTGCGGTCGAAGACGTAGGTGATCCGGGGAGTCTCGATCGTGTAAGTCATCGGCTCGCATACGATATTGACGGACGGAAGGCTCTCTTTACAGGAGCGGCTTGCAGCTTTCTTTACCGTCTTGGAAGCAGGATTTGACGCGGTTTCTCCGGTTTTATCAAAAATCTTCAGCTGGTCAAAGCAAACCTCTGTGCCTTCAGGAAAGACACTGTATCCTTTTTTGGCAGTGAAAATAAACCGGATATAGGTATCCTTGGAAAATGTTCTTTTTGTTGCCTCGGGGACTGTCACGGTTACTTCTTCCATGGGCTCTGCGGAGAATTCAACAGTCCCGGTAACGGGTGTTTCACCGTCTGCTGTGATCTCATAGCGGCAGTTAAGGCACTCTCCGGCATTCAAGAAACGAAGAAGGTTTTTGAAACGGAAGGTGCCGTACTTCTCACCCCTGCTGACACGGATGGGTCTGTAGACCTGCTTGGTCTCCATTAGTCCGGTGTGGGGAGTGCGGTCCGGATAGCAGAGAGCATCCATGCAGAAGTTGCCGTCATCGTGCTTCTCTCCGGAGTCTCCGCCGTAGCCGTACTTGACCTTTCCCTCCGGTGTCTTTCCCAGGATCACGGCGTGATCCGCCCACTCCCAGATGAGACCGCCTATGATGCGGTCACTGGAGAGAAATACCTGCATGTAATCCTCCAGGTCTCCCGGGCCGTTCCCCATGGCGTGACAGTATTCACAGAGCAGGAAGGGACGCTTTTCTTTTTTGTTATCCGGAAACTTTGCCAGAACCTCGGACGGGGTATACATCTGGGAAAATACATCAAAGCAGTCGTTTGAGGTATCATCGATCTTGTGGTAGCTTTCGTAGTGCACAGGTCTGGTGGGATCCAGGTCCTTCACCAGAGCGCAGGCCTTACGCATGTTTTCTCCGAGGCCGGTTTCATTTCCCAGGGACCAGAAAATGACGGAGGGACGATTTAAGTCCCGGGTCACGAGAAGACGTTCCCGGTCCAGGATGGCCTCCAGGAAGTCCGGCTCCATGGCAAGCAGGGCTATACCGCCGTAGTTGGCGTTCTTCCAGTGCAGGTCGTTGTAGACCGCAACGCAGCCGTGGGACTCTAAGTCCGCCTCATCGATCACGTACATCCCCAGCTCATCGCAGAGCTTGTAGAACTCCGGGGCGTTGGGATAATGGGAGGTGCGGATGGCATTGATGTTGTGAAGCTTCATCAGCTCAATGTCCCGGCGCATCTGTGCCATGCTTGCATAACTTCCGGTATCCGGGTAGCTGTCGTGGCGGTTTACGCCGAAGAACTTGATGTGGCGGCCGTTCAGCTTAAAGATGCCTTTTTCAATGGTGATGGTGCGGAAACCTACTTTTTCGCCGATGACCTCTGAGCTAAGGTTCTTTGAGGTTTTTTCGGTTGTCCGGGTTTTTGCTTTGGGTACGGCAGTATCTGCTCCCGTGTTGATTGTCAGTTCATACAGATAGGGATCCTCGGCGCTCCAGGGGCGGATGCCCGGGAGTTTGAAGGTGGCAGGGACATTTTCCTGAAGATCAGCCTCCATCAGGGTATTGCCTTTCTCTTTAAGGCAAATGTGTGCCGGTGTTCCAGTGACTTCCATGGTGAAAATGCCGAGGGAGCGCCCTCTGCTTTCTTTGTAATCGGCGGTGATGCGGTAGTCGGTCAGACATTTTTCCGGACGGGATAAGAGGTAGACGTCACGGAAAATGCCGGATAAGCGGAACTTGTCCTGGTCCTCTAAGTAGGTGCCGTCACACCACTTCAGAACCGCAACGCACAGGCGGTTTTCGCCGGGTGTGAGGTGCTTTGTGAGGTCGAATTCGGAGGAATGGTGAGCTACCTGGGAATAGCCGATGAAGGTGCCGTTGACAAAGAGATAGAAGCAGCTGTCGACACCCTCAAAGCACAGGATCCGGCGGTTTCCGTCAGGGGTGTAGGTGATGGTGCGGCTGTAGATGCCGACGGGGTCATCATCAGGGACAAAAGGCGGATCGTAGGGAATGGGGTAGTCCACGTTGGTGTACTGGGGCTTGTCATAGCCGTAAAGCTGCCAGTTCGCCGGAACGGGAAGCTTCTTTTTGAAGGTCAGGGAGGGAAAATCATCCGGCAGATCCAAAACGGAGTCAAAGTAGGCGAAGTCCCACTTTCCGTTTAAGAGCGTGAAACGCTCGGACTTTTCGCGCCCGGAGAAGGGATCCTGCCCCGGTGCAAAGGGAATGAAATAATTGTGATCGGGGAGTGTGCCCACGTGCAACGTGTGCGGATCCTCGTGCAGCGTCATCAGGCTTTTGGCCGAACCGGGAGCGGCGATTTGTTTCAGGTTCATGATTCCCTCCTTGTGATGGGTGTGTTTTTGTGTGTTTTTGGGGACGGTTCTGAAAAACACACCGTTTCCTTTTCATCTGCTTTAATTTTATCGTTTGCAGGTGCAGATTGCAATCTGATAAATTTATCGAACCACTGCGATATGAACGAAAAGTGACAGTGTATCAGGTCTTTGACCTGATACACTGTCACCATATGAACGATCGAATCTCCTCGGCTCGTAAATACTGTGCTCTTAACGGAGCTTCTTATACAGCCTTTGTTTTTCGGGTGAGAATTACGACTATGCCTCCTCCGATCAGAACAAGAATCACAACCACGGCTCCGATCGGTATCAGTTTGTTATTCGCGAAGAAAGACTTTAAGCCGGATTCCTGAGAAATACCGCCTCCGCCAAAAACCGGCTGGCCCGCTTTTTCCGAGGCCTTTTTTCCGCTTTCTATGGTTTCTTCAATCAAGGAAATGAGTTCCTCGGAAGGATAGGCTTTTCCATTTTCATATGTATACCATTCCGGATGTACAAAGAAGGGTACGACGTATTCTTTACCATCCACTGTTCCGAAAACCAGATTGGCAAAGATTGAGAAATCAAATACGATCCGAACATCCGATACTTCGCCGAGGACCTCAAATTCCGCATTTGTTTTGTCAAAATCGATCAAATAAGGAGATTCTTGTGGTTCCTCTGGACCACCTTCGGCAAGAATTTCCAGTTTTCCGGATTCGGTAACAATATATCGTTTAAGTTGACCATCTTCAAAAATCGTTTTCCATCTTGGGTTTGAGGTGCTTCGTATATCGCCGTTTGTCTCGTAATACGGGTAAGTTTGAATGGCCCCCTCTTTACTCAGTTGTTCTTTGGCAATGGCTTCATTATATCCTTCTACGCAGGTAACAAATCCGGAAGAATCACGTGACATTGTCTTATCAGAAGAGTCTGCTCGGGAATACATAGGAAGAAATATACCGCAGGCGAAAAGAAAGACAGTTATTACGATAAGGTTTTTTCTGGTTCTGTGACTCATCATATCAACTCCTCCTTGAATTCTTTTAAATCATGTGTAACATGCGTTAGTCCATATGTACTATGCTTGCGCTGTATATGCAGTTTGGAACATAACTTCCTGTCTCGAGAGAACTGAAAGAGATATTATAAATTCCTCCGTCTGCCGGGTCATAAATCTGGACAGTCCCTGGATCTTCATAGCCTTTAATGACTATTGTATGCCCGGTTCCGCCATATTGATGATATAGCGCACAACCAATAGGCCGTCCATGATTGATTTGAAATTTGACTGTAACAAAAACGTAAGCACTGTAGACATTAAAATCATGGTTATAATGACATACATACTCTGCCCCGCCAGCTGTATCATATGGTGTTCCGGTTACATTCGGATAGGGATCGAACCAACTGCCACCCATGACAGTGCTTACAACATCATACTGAGTGAGTGTTGAATAACTGGCTTGTTTTCCCAGTGCCTCTGCTGTGGCTGCCCAACACCAATTGGACTTGGCTTGAACAGGAGTGCATGAAAGGTAGACTGATGTCATTGCAGATGCTCTGATGGGAAGCAAGAAGATGAACATAGTGGAAATAAGAATAGAGCATGCTTTTTTGAGAGTTTTAGTAGTTGTACGATATTTTTTTACATTCATAGCAATTCCCCCTCTCATCGGAAATCAAAATAACCCCGGCCAATTCATGATAATTTAATTATAATATCATATCCTGTTGTTTGAATGACTTTAGAGACTGTAGTCTTTGTCGGTTTTGTTTGATATTTATGGGTAAATGAAGTTAACCATCTTCGAAAGTAAATACTGTCTTGTTTGTTTCTATATTTTTCTTTCTGTATATGATGTATATTGATTGATGATAGACTCTCTTTTGTGAGGAGATTGATTTTTGAATTATACACCGGTAGGATCAAAAATTCTTCTATCTATGTAGAAGTATATCACACTCAATTATGTTTGTCAAGAAATGCTTATGATGTGACAGTGGGAACCGTCCGAGACCACTGAAAAAGTCCCTCAAAAATGTATAAAAATAAGTGGAATCCTATGGTATAATAAAGGTGCGAAACTAAATCATAGGAGGATTCCACTTATGTTAAGAAATACAGGCTACGAACAGCCCGATCTCTTTCAGCAGTTATCATACCACAGAATTCCAAAAAATCATATACTTTTAAGGATAGATTCTGAAATATCTTTGGTTTTTGTCAATGATCTCCTCGCGTCCAAGTATAACAAGGCCTTTGGAAGACCTGCATGGAAGCCGGAGATCATGATAAGGATAGGTATCCTTCAGAGAATGTATGACCTCAGTGATGAAGCAGTCATTGATGAGATCGCGGTCAATCGTGCGTATGAAAGCTTCTGCCACCTCTCTATAATGGATCCGCTTCCGGATCCTTCATCCTTGTGTAAGTTCAGAAAGATGCGTCTGGATGAAAACACCATGGATGAGATCATGGAAGAAATAGTCCGTCAGATGATCGAAAAGGAGATCATAAAAATGGAATCCGGCATCGTCATTGACAGTACACATATCAATGCAAATACAGTAAGAAAAGTCCCCGAACGCCTCATGAAACATATGGCAAAAAACATATTCCGTGAAACGGCCGAGCAGGAGGGACTTACGGAGGAGGAAGTCGAGGAAGTTATCAAGGAGAAAGCAGCCGAGCTGCCCAAATGGGAAGAATACGATGATCATCTCAAAGCCAAAAACGATATGAAAAGTGCTTTGGAAGAGGTGATCTCACAAGCTGATCCGAATCTCGAGAGTGTCCGGGAAGCCCGGGAGGTATTAGAGAGCAGTCAGTTTATCGAACAAAAAGGGATCCGTTCGCTGCAGGACAAAGATGCGCGGGTGGGAAGAAAAGACCATACTACCAGCTTTTTCGGTTACAAAAGCGAATTCATGATGACAGAGGAAGGTATCATCACAGGAATGACGGTGCAGCCGGGAAATTACAGAGATGGTGACTGCTTCAAGGAACTTCTGGACAAGACAATAAGATCAGGAATAACACCGAATGCTGCATACGGAGACAAAGCATACTGCCGGCCGGATGTATTGAAAGAGACGAAAGATCTGGGAATTGAAGCATATATACCGGTCAGCCATTCAGCATACCAGATCAACGAAGAACGGTTTTCATACAATAAAGACAGTGATACGTGGACGTGTGTTAATGGAAATGAAAGTGGTACAGGAAAAAGATGCGGAAAAGGAAAAAGGACACGTATTGATTATCATTTTGAACGCGAGTGTTGCCGCAACTGTCCATACAGGAAGGAATGCATCGGAAAAACAACACAGATAGCAAAGGTATTAAGTGTTGGGACAAACGTTGCAGAATTATATGAACACAGCCAATTTACAAAGAGCGAGGAGTTTCTGGAACGCTATAAGGTGAGAGCAAGAATCGAACCGAAGAATTCAGAAATGAAACGTTTTCATGGAATGGATCGTGCCAATGGGTACGGTCTTCAAAGTGTGCTGTTGCAGGCATTTTTCACTGCGATAGCAGTAAATCTGAAGAGAATGATTGCGCTGAAAGGGTAAAAAAAGAGGAATAATAGATGGAATATATCATCTATTATTCCCCAAAAAGAGGCAAAATTGCCGATTATGTTGAAAAACCAAAAAATAAAACGAGGGACATGGGAATGGTGAGAAAAAAACACTACTTTTTCAGTGGTCTCGAACCGTCCCCATTGTCATGTTTTTGCCTTCTGAGATGAATTCATCGGCGAATCAAAATATTTGAAAAAAATATAGCAATATTAGGTTGGTATATTTTGAAAAATGGGTATAATATGTATATTGGGGTTTAACGATAAAGTTCTCGATCCTTCGGATCGTGAACAATCGGCGATAATGGAACATCATCGCCGCAGACTATTCCTTGTGAGTATTGCAAAATCTTTATGAGAAGGAGAAAGAAAAATGGGTAAAAAAGCAAAGATCACAGTTCATCCGCTGTTTCAGGCGGGAGAGATCGACAAGAGGCTCTTCAGTACGTTCCTGGAGCCCATCGGAACCATGGTGAACGGAACCATGTTCAATCCGAAGCATCCGACTGCGGATGAGGAGGGATTCAGAGGCGATGTTATCGAGGCGTTGAAGGTGACCGGTATGCCGGCCTGCCGTCTGCCCGGCGGTAATTTTGTGTCCGGCTGGGACTGGAAGAATTCCATCGGACCGAAGAGTGAGAGAAAGGTGGCGCTGGATCCGGCGTGGTATCAGTACATCACCAACGAAGTGGGACACGATGAGTATCTGCACTGGGCCGAGAAGGTCGGAACGGATGCAATGTACACCATTAACCTGGGTACCGGCGATATGCGGGATGCCATGGCCATCGTGGAGTACACGAATCATCCGGACACCTCCTGGTGGGCAGAGCAGCGTATTAAGAACGGTCATGCGGAGCCTTACGGTGTGAAGACCTGGTTTTTGGGAAATGAGATGGACGGCCCCTGGCAGCTTGGTTCCTGGGAGCGGGATCCCAGAGGCTACGGTATCCGGGCAAATGAGATCTCGAAGTTAGTCAAGTGGATCGATCCTTCCATCGAAACTGCTGTCTGCGGTTCCTCTGCGCCCTTTATGGCACATTTTCCGGAATGGGAAGAGGATGTGTTGAACGAGTGCTACGAGTCGGTGGACTATCTGTCGATCCATCATTATCATATCGCGCCTCCCGGAGATTTAAAGGCGCTTCTCGGCGGTTCTTTGTATTATGAGGATTTCATCAACACCGAGATCGCCCTCTGCGACCTGGTGGCTGCAAAGTGCCGTACACCCAAGAAGGTAAATATTTCCCTTGATGAGTACGGTTCCATGGTGCGCCCGTCAAGAGAGCTGCGTCCCGGCTACGGCCCTCACAATATGTATGCGGATCACTACCGTTTCAATCCCGAGCGGAAGTACATCATGCATGATCCTGATAAGATGCCCCAGTTCCAGTTCCCCGGCGGAGATATGATCCATGCGCTTTCCATGGCTTCCATTCAGTTAGCGCTCCTTCGTCTTGCAGACCGCGTGAAGATCGGATGTATGACCGGCGGTCTCGGCGCTCTGTGTGCATCGAACCATGATCACGTCTGGAGATCCGCATCCTTCTATCCGTTTACACACTTCATCCGCTATGCGAAGGGCATTTCCCTGAATACGGCTGTGGAGAGTGAGACCTTCGACATCCCCGGATACATCATCGACGATAATTCCCAGTATCCCACCAAGGAAGGCGTTCCGTATATCGACGCCGCATCCGCCTGGGATCAGGATGCAGGAAGAGTTACCATCTTCGTGATCAACAAGAGTGAGACGGAAGAATATCCTCTGACCATTGACGCAACCGGTTTTGAGGGATATAGTTTTAAGGAACATCTGGAAATGTACACGGACGACTGGGATGCAAAGAATACCTTTGAAGATCCCGACCGGATCCATCCGGTACCGGTAGTCGGCGTCATCGAGAAGGACGGCAAGATCTCCACGAGAGTACGTCCTCTTTCCTGGAACGTGCTGATCCTGGAGAAGGGCATTTTTCAGGATGGTGATCCGAGAGCACAGGATGTTTTGAAAGCGTAATGTGTTTTTGGGGACGGTTTAGTTGCAGGTCTCTGACCTGCAACATTGACACATTGTAGTCTATATGAAAGAGAGTTTTTGGAAGTGGGCATTTTTGTGAAAGACCCGGCCTTCTATAAGAAGACGGCCCTCATTGCACTGCCGATCTCCATGCAGAGCATGATCACGATCGGTGTGAATTTAACGGACAATGTCATGGTCGGAAAGCTGGGAGAGAATTCCCTGTCCGCCGTGGCGCAGGCAAATCAGTACGTGAGTCTGTTCCAGATCTGCTGTATGGGTCTCGGAATGGGCGCCAGTGTCCTGACCTCCCGGTTCTGGGGAATGAAGGACAATGCTTCCTTAAAGAAGTCGGTCACCATCATGCTTCGGCTGACGATCCTGATCGCGATCCTGTTCTTTACCATTCCGACCATCTTTGTTCCGGGCTATATCATTGCCCTGTATGCAAAGGAGCCGGAGGTGATCGCGGAGGGCATCAGGTACATCGTTTATATGGCGCCCTGCTATCTGATCCTGGGAATGTCTCTGACCTGTACCATAGTCATGAGGACCACCGGGCAAATGTGGGTGCCTCTCCTGACGTCCATTCTGGCATTTTTCGTGAACATCTTTTTCAATTACATGTTCATTTTCGGTAAGTTCGGCGCACCTGAAATGGGTGTTGCCGGAGCGGGCCTGGGAACGCTGATCGCCAGAGCCTTTGAGTTTACGCTGATCTGCGGATACATGTTCTTCCTGGATCAGCGGATCCATTATCGTATCAAGGACCTCTTTATGAAGTGCGGGGATATGGTTTCGGAATACATCAAGATCAGTATCCCCGTCCTGATCTCGGACTTTCTGCTGGCCCTTGGAAACAGTATGGTGGCCATTATCATGGGCCGCATCGGAAAGAGCTTTGTTTCCGCAAACTCCATTACCGTGGTGACGCAGCAGCTCAGTACGGTGCTGATCCAGGGTATCTGCCAGGCGGGCTGTATCATCACCGGCCACACCCTGGGAGAAGGTCACAAGGACAAGGCCCAGGAGCAGGCGGTTACATTTTACGCCCTGGGTGCCATTATCGGTCTCATCGGCGGCGTGATCATCATGATCATCAGTCCCTTCGTGATCAGTCTTTACAATGTGGAGCCTGAGACCAAGGTCCTGGCGGCTCAGCTGATGAATTCCATCGCCATTATCGTGGTGTTCCAGGCGATCAACAGTATCATGACCAAGGGCGTGCTCCGCGGAGGCGGAGATACCAGGTTCCTGATGGTGGCGGACATCCTGTTTTTGTGGGTGGCCTCCATTCCCTTGGGCGCCCTGGCGGGTCTGGTCTGGCACATGGATGCCTTCTGGATCTATTTCCTGCTGAAGATCGATCAGGTGATCAAGGCAGTCTGGTGCATTTTCCGGCTTCGCAGCAGAAAATGGATCAAGAAGATCTCGGTAGCCGCACCGGCGGACCCGGATAAACTGGAAGAAACGTAAGAGATGACAGAGGAGGAATAAATGAAAGAGCGAATCGAAATCTGGAAAGACGGGGAATATGATTATCCCCTGGCCTTTGGTTTCCGCCCGAATCTGAGGGAGTATCTCCTGGATGACGGCGAGGTGCATCCCTGTATGATCGTGGTGCCCGGCGGCGGCTATGCCGTGGTGGTTCCCACGGAGGGTGAGATCGTTGCCAAGGCCTTTAACGAGCTTGGATATAATTGTTTTGTCATGACCTATACCACCAACCAGCTGATGAGGGAGCCCCTCTTTGACCGGTCCATGAAGGATCTGGCAAGGGCCATCCGATTTGTTAGAAAGCGTGCAGAGGAGTACCGGATCGATCCGGAGCGCCTGTACATCTGCGGTTTTTCGGCTGCAGGTCATGTCTGCGCTTCCGTCTGCAACTACTGGGAGGAGCTGACGGATGAGACCCCCGATTATGCGGGGATTTCCTGCCGTCCCACCGGTGCGATCCTGTCTTACCCGGTGATCACCTCCGGCGAGTTTGCCCACAAGGATTCCTTCAAGTTCCTTCTCGGCGCAGACATCTACGACCGGGAGGATGATGAGGCCAAGGCCCTTCTGGAGCGTTATTCCCTGGAGAAAAATGTCAAGGAGACCAATCCTCCCTGCTTTATCTGGCAGACTGTTCCGGACGATCTGGTTCCGGTGGAGAACAGCTACCTCTACGCCATGGCGCTTAAGGCCAAGGGCGTACGCTATGCACAGCATGCATTTTCCTCGGGTGGACACGGCCTGTCCGTACCCAATGAGGACTGGGCAAACGGCCGTTTCGGCGAGCCCTATACCATGGAACAGACCTTTGAACTGGTAAATGCCATCCGGACAAATGCCATTGACGTTCCGCCGGAGGTCCGCGATCAGATGCTCACACCGCCTCCCGCACCGGAGCCCGGCATGTGGAAGCCTCAGCCGAATAATGAGGCGGTCCTGTGGCCCGAGCTGGCTGACCGGTTCTTTAAGGGATTATGATTTCATTTATGAGGGGAAATTGAAAAATGGATTCATGTAAGATGGAAAAGACTGAAAAAACTCAGGTATTTCCGGGGATCTACCCGGAGGATATCGAGGCTTCCTGCGTGGAGCTGGGGCCTATTACGACATTTGCCCGTGAACTGACGGTGGACGTGGCAGTCTGCGGAGCCGGAGCAGCCGGTGTCCCCGCGGCAGTACGTGCCGCAGCCTTGGGAGCCAGTGTGGCTGTGCTGCAGAAGGAATCTGCTGCTGTGTCCCAGGGAAACTGTGCATCGGCGGTGGTGAAAGGCGACAGCACCGAAGCAGGACTGAAGAAGTGGCTGACATTTGCCACGGCAGTGAACTCCTGGAGGCCCAACAGAAAGCTTCTGGAGGCGTACCTGGACAGATCTGAGGAGGCCATCGCATTTCTCCTTCAGAGGGGCGGGATCACCGAGGAAAATGAATGGAAAAATGAGCGCTACGGTGTCAGCAAATATCAGGATACCTCCACGGTGATGACCGGTGTGATGCACGACGGGACCCAGACCTTTGATTTCGGTGAGGATAAGGTCAGCGTGTTTGCGCCCTGGTTCGGGCCGAAGCCGAAGAATATCGGAACGCTGGTGGCCGGGATCCTGGAGGATGCAAGGGAGGAGTATGGCGAGCGATTTCAGGTATTTTACCGGACGCCGGTGGTGTCTCTTCTGAGAGATGAAAACGGCGCGGTTGTAGGCTGCGTCGGAAAGGACGCCGATGGGAATTACATCCGGATCAATGCGAGATCCGTGATCCTTGCCACCGGTTCCTATGAGAACAATGCGTCCATGGTGGAGCGTTTCTGCCCGGATATCAAGGACTTTGATAAGAAGGTGGTGCGCCGGACGGGTGACGGAAACATCCTTGCCATTGCGGCAGGCGGTGTGATGGAGCCTGTGGCTCACAGCCACATCATGCACGATTTTGACGCCGGTCTTATGTGGGATGAGCCCACCTTCCTGGATCTTAACATGAATGGCGAGCGCTTTGTCTGCGAAGAGGTGGACATGGCGTACATCTCCAATGTGCTCCGCTGGCAGCCGGCCTTCAAGGGCAGCAATACGGATCCCGAGCACCGGGAAAACGGTTCCCTTGGTTGGTATGTTCAGATCTACGACAATGATTATATGAGTTATGCAAAGGGCCCCGTTCCGGAATTTGTCATGAAACGGTACCTGAAGGAAGAGGATCCTTCCCTTCACGTGGGAGTATTTGCCGGTCTGATCGATACCTTCCGGGCCGATACCTTGGAGGAACTGGCGGAAAAGCTGGGCCTGCCGAAGGAGCAGGTTGTTTCCTCCGTTGCCCGCTACAACGAGCTTTGCGAGAAGGGATGTGACGATGACTTCGGCAAGAAGCCCGAGTATCTTCACAAGCTGCAGACTGCTCCCTTCTGGGGCATCCGCCGCCATATCCGGTGCTCCTCCATCACAGCCGGCGTCCTGACGGACGAATTCGGCCGCGTAGTCACCGCCTCCGGCTCCGTGATCCCCGGCCTCTACGCCGCCGGCAACCTTGGCGGCCAGTTCTACGGCGCCCCCGACTACCCCTTCTTCCACCCCGGCCTGTCCCTCGGCCACGCCGTGACCGCAGGCTACATCGCCGGCGAACACGCCGCGAAGAAGTAATGTGTTTTTGTGTGTTTTTGGGGACGGTTCTGTTTGACACGTTTTTGTGTTTTTGGGGACGGTTCTGTTTGACACGTTTTTGTGTGTTTTTGGGGACGGTTCTGTTTGACACACTTTTGTGTTTTTCAGAACCGTCCCTAAAAACACACTGACTTAGATTAGAGAGGAAAATGTATGACAAATCGGGAGATCACAAACCGTTTATTTGAGCTGCGTGATGAAGGCTATGCCAAGATGCAGGAGAAGATCATTCCCACTGTGGATCCGGAGCGGATCATCGGGGTGAGGACACCGGAGCTGAGGGCTTTGGCGAAGGAACTGGTGAACGGCCGGAAGCAGGGGGAGTCCTTAGATGGGTTCCTCAAAGAACTGCCCCACAGGTATTTTGATGAGGACCAGCTCCATGCATTTATCATTTCCCTGGAAAAGGATTTTGATGTGTGCGTCGCTGAGGTTGAGACCTTTCTGCCCTATGTGGACAATTGGGCCACCTGCGATCAGATGTCGCCGAAGGTGTTCAAAAAGCAGCCGGAACGGCTTCTGCCGTATATTACCCGGTGGATCGGATCCGGAGATACCTATACCGTACGCTTTGCCATGGGGATGCTGATGGAGCATTTTCTGGGAGATAATTTCAACACCGGATATGCGGATCTGGTGGCAGGTGTACGCTCGGAGGAATATTACGTCAACATGATGGCAGCCTGGTATTTTGCCACCGCTCTGGCGAAGCAGTATGAGAGCGTCCTTCCCTATCTGACGGAGCGGAGGCTCCCTGTGTGGACCCACAACAAAACCATTCAGAAGGCCGTGGAAAGCTACCGCATCACCCCGGAGCAGAAAGAATATCTGCGGACTCTGCGGATCAAGAAGGCGTGAAAAATGGTTGACGATCGCGAAATGTGAAAGTGTGTAATTGGGGACGGTTCTGAAAAACACGAAAATGTGTTTTTTTGAACCGTCCCCTTTTTCACGAAAATGTGTTTTTCAGAACCGTCCCCTTTTTCACATTTTTTCACCTTTTCAACCCCTTTTCCCCCTCCACTTTACAATTTGTGTGAGTTTTGAGTCGACAAGCTATATTTTATAAGGCTTTGCGGCCCTTTTTGCATTCATTTTGCTTTCATTTCTCTATTATTCGGTATATGATTGAGAGAGAAGGGAGGTGATTGATGATATGCCAAGAAAAGCTCGGAGAGAAAGTCACACGAAATACTATCATGTGATCGTCAGGGGAGTCGGGAAGCAGATCCTGTTTGAAAATGACAACGACTATTCTTATTATCTTTCGCTTATGAAAAGATTTTCCGTGGAAACGGGAATCCGGATCTGTGCTTATTGCCTGATGGAAAACCACGTTCATCTGCTGGTATACGATCCCGAGGAGACATTGTCCGTTTTTATGAAAAAAACGGGAGTATGTTACGCGGGATACTACAATACCAAGTATGAGAGAACCGGTCATCTGTTTCAGGATCGTTTTATGAGCGAGCCGGTGGAGACAAAGGAGTATATGTTGACGGTTTTTCGCTATATCCTGAACAATCCTGAGGCTGCCGGGATCTGTCCGGCCTCGGAGTATCGCTGGAGCAGTTATCATTTGTACGGAAATCGCCGGTCATTTGTGAACACTACATTGTTATTTTCCTGGATCGGGGATTGGGAACATTATGTGGCTTTTATGGATCAGGAAAACCATGATAAATGTCCGGATTATGATTATCGGACAAATGATGACGACTGGGCGAAAGAAACCTTGTATGAGACCCTTGGTCTGATCAGCGGATCAGAACTGAAGGCTTATTCGAAGGCTAAGAGAGATGAAGCGTTGCGACAACTCCGACGTGCGGGCTTGACGATCAAGCAGATCGAGAGATTGACCGGCATCGGACGAGGGATCGTTCAGCGGGCCGGAAAGTGAAGCCGAGTGTGTAAAAGGGGACGGTTCTGTTTGACACAAAAATGTGTAAATAGGGACGGTTCTGAAAAACACGAAAATGTGTTTTTTGGAACCGTCCCCTTTTTCACCAAAATGTGTTTTTCAGAACCGTCCCCAAAAACACAAAAACGTGTCAAACAGAACCGTCCCCAAAAACACATTTGAAAAAAATGGTTGACAATCCCAAAATATGCTGATATCATCGAACCTGTCAGCAGTCGCTGACAGATAAATAACGCCAAAAGCGAGAAAGGAGGTACGAATAATGATAATTCGTGTAGTTGCTCTTAACAATTTCATCATTTCTGTCGATACCTCCCGGAGAAGTGCAAGGTGACCGCTTGAGATCCATACGGATATGTCAGGCTGATCTTTGCATTCAGAATCGTGCGCATATTATGCCCCGGTACCGGAAGGTGCCGGGGTTTTTTCATTTGTAATTACAGATCAGATTTTCTTTTTGCAAATGTCGCAGTGTATGCATGACGCTTCCCCGGGACAGAGTATCGGATCCGCAGTTTTTGGAAGCTGCGGGTCACAGAGCGAACACGGCGGGAACGTCAGCCGGACCCAAAGTCCGGCTGACCGCTCTCGTAAAAAGAGAGGTGAAGCGATATGTTTCAGATCAAAAATGTAACGCTGCGTCATAAAAAAGACCTGCGAACAATCATAGAAAATTTTTCCCTTGTGTTAAATGACGGCGACCGTGCGGTCATGATCGGCGAAGAAGGAAACGGCAAGTCCACGCTGATGAAGTGGATCGTGGATCCGGAGCTGGTGGAAGACTATATCGAAGCCACGGGTGAGAAGATGACCGGCGGGGAAATGCCCGGCTACCTTCCTCAGGAGCTTCCGGAAGAGGACAAGGACAAGACCGTCTGCGAATACTTCCTGGAAAGCGAAGGCTTCATGAGTTGCACGCCGAAGGAACAGGGCAAGCTGGCCCGGGATTTCTCCCTGGAGGCGGATTTCTTCTACCGCGACCAGCCCATGAGAACCTTATCCGGCGGCGAGCGGGTGAAGGCACAGATGATGCGGATCCTGGCCGAGAACCCCACCATTCTCCTTCTGGACGAGCCCTCCAACGACATCGACATCGAGACCCTCGAGATGATGGAGCGCCTGATCCTGGGATGGCCCCATGCCGTTTTATACATTTCCCATGATGAGACCCTCATCGAGCGCACCGCGAACCGGGTGATCCATTTCGAGCAGCTCCGGCGCAAGAGCGTGTGCCGCCACACCGTGGCAAATGTTCCCTACACCACCTACGTAACGGAGCGTCTCCACGCCTTCGAAAAGCAGGAGCAGGAAGCCCTGTCGGAGCGCCGGGAGAAGAAGATCCGGGATGAAAAGATCCGCCGGATGGAGGCCAGTGTGGGCTCCAGGCTCGACAACATTTCCCGGGCGGAGCGGGACGGTATCGGCCGCCTCCTCAAAAAGAAGATGAAAAATGTCAAAGCCATGGAGCGCCGTTTCGAGCGGGAAGATGATAACATGACCGAGATGCCGGAGCAGGAGGAAGCCATATTCTTCAAGCTTGGGGACAAGGACAGCGAGATCCCTGCGGGAAAATGGGTCCTGGAATACGCGGGGGAACCTCTGTTATCAAAAGACGGAAGCCGGGTATTGTCGGAGCACCCCGTGCTGAAGATCCGGGGCTCAGAGAAGATCGGGATCATCGGCAAAAACGGTTGCGGAAAGACCACCCTGCTGGCAAAGATCGCAGAGGAACTCCTCGGAAGAAGCGACCTGAGGGCCCAGTACATGCCCCAGAACTACGAGGAGCTTCTCGACATGGATGCAACGCCGGTGGATTTTCTGGATCACACCGGAGATAAGGAGGAGCGGACCCGGATCAGAACCTACCTGGGGTCCCTCAAATACACGGCCGATGAGATGGATCACCCGATCCGGGAGCTCTCCGGCGGACAGAAGGCTAAGGTGCTGCTCTTAAGCTTAAGCATGTCCGGGGCCAATGTCCTGATCCTTGACGAGCCCACCCGGAACTTCTCCCCCCTTTCGGGGCCAGTGATCCGGCGGATGCTGAAAGATTTCCCCGGAGCCGTGATCAGCGTCTCCCACGACCGCAAATACCTCTCCGAGGTCTGCGACCGGGTCTGCCGGTTGACACCGGAGGGGCTGATAACAGAAGAGCCAAACTAAGGAGGAACCATGCAGATACGAAGACTGAACGGAAGCGAACGATACGAGGCCTATCTGTCGGCGGTGTATTGTTTTCATATGAGAGTGGAGGATCCGGAGGCAGCCCGGGAGGGTTCAGAAGCGGACACCAAGGAAGACTGGGGCGCCTTTGACGAAAACGGCAAGCTCATGGGCCGGATCCTGAACCACAAGTTTGACCTCTATCTGGACGGAGAGACTGTCCGGACGGGAGGAATCGGGGGTGTGGCTACATTTCCCGAGTATCGGGACAGGGGCGTGGTGAAGAACATTTTCGCCGAGCTCCTGCCGGCGGCGTACGAGGACGGCGAGGTCATTTCCCTCCTGTACCCTTTCAAACATGAGTTTTACCGCAAGCAGGGCTACGAGACGGTGACGGCCTGGAACCGCTATTCCTTCCGGCCGGGGCTGCTTTGCAGGTACCGCTTTGACGGCGAGGTGAAAAAGTGGGAGCCCGGCGAGAGCGTGGCGGAGTTCCTGAAAGTGTACAATGCCTTTGCGCCCCGTTTCAACCTCTCCCTCCGCCGCACGGAGGAGACCATGCTCGCCCACATGAAGGTGGAAAAGGAATACATCGACAGAAAATTCTCCTACGTGATGAAGCAGGACGGAAATCCCATTGCATACGTCATTTTCCGGGATGTGAAAAATGATCCCGCCGCCGTCATGAAGGCTGACGAATGCGCCTGGACCTGCCGAGAGGGCTTCCTTGCGATCCTGGGTTTTCTGGCCAGGTTCGAGGCGGACTACGGAACCATAGAGCTCCTGATGCCGAGCGGAATCGACCTTCTCAGGATCGTGGAATCCCCCCTGGCCTACGAGATCAAAAAAGTGCCCCAGCAGGGCATGATGGTCCGGGTGATCAACGCAAAAAAGCTTCTGGAATCCATCAAAAAGCCCGCGGACTGCGACTTCACCATCCGGATCTCCGACGAGATCATCCGGGAAAATAACATTTCCCTGCGGGTCCTTCCGGACCGGGTGGAGGAAGTAAGGGACTGCGAGCCTGCGGACCTGATCCTGAACGTCCGCACCCTGGGGCAGCTGGCAACGGGCTGCCTGAACCTTGACGAAGCCATGCTCCGAAAGGACGTGACGGTGAACGCCAAGGAAGAACTGCTGCGGCGCGTGTTTATCGAAAAGAAGATATTTGTAAGCGAACAATTTTGAAATAAGGAGGGGTGGTGACAGGGGGACGGTTCTTTTGTCACCAAGTACCATGAAAAATATCACAACCAAGCAATTTCAGATCCTCACGGATATTGACCTCGTGTGGAGGCTCATGACGGAGGTCTACAATCATGAGGAAAGCAACGGACCGGCGGCGCCTTTCTTCGAGTATGCGGTCACATCCCCGTGGATGGACAAGGACTATCTGCGGCTTGACCGCTTCTGGATGGACGGGGAGATGCCGGTGGGCTTTGTGTTCTACGAACAGCCGGTGACGGCCATCCACTTTGTGCTGCGCCCGGGCTACGAGGAGCTGGCAAATGAAATGATCGAGTATGCAGAGACTGCGTTCCCGAAGTTTGAGGAGCCCCTGGAGCTGGTGCTCATCAGCGGTCAGAAGGCCCTCATCGAGGCGGCAAAGCAGAAGGGCTATGTGCTGACGGAGGAGGAGCCGGACCGGATCTTTGATCTGCGGGAAGGACGACTTGATTTTCCTTTGCCGGAGGGGTATCATTTTGTTGAACCCGAGACTTCGGATCCCCTGAAGGTGGCCAGGTGCCTCTGGGACGGCTTCAACAAATGGGAGCTGGGGGAGTTTAAGGACTGGGACAGACCTGAGAAAAATGAAGGCAGAAGCCCCCACGAACTGTATCAGAACGTGCTGGGCGCCACCATTTCCCCGGCACCCCATGCAACCTATCAGTACACCACCATCATTGCGGATGAAGAGGAGAATTACGTCTGCTTTTCCGGCATGTGGTGGGTTCCGGAGAATCATCTGGCCTATATGGAGCCCCTTTGCACGGTGCCGGAGCATCAGCACAAGGGCCTTGCGGCAGCGGCACTTTCCCACCATGACGCGGTCCTGCGCCCTCTCGGCGCAGAGGTCATGACCGGCGGCGGAAACACATTTTACGAAAAGATCGGCTACCGCGGAGTGCACATGATCGGGTATTATCGGAAAGCATAGTGTGACAGTGGGGCCGGTTCCGGGTGTCACACCACAGAAAGGATTTCCCATGAAAGCAATCTTAACAAGTTCCCTCGGATATTCGGATAAAAAGAACGGAGCGCGGATTCCCACGCCTCTTGCGGACTGGAACGGCATGGCTGCAAGGATCCGCGGCGCGTGGAAGGAGCAGGCGAAGGTGATGATCCTTTGTGCCTCGCCGGAGGACCCGGAGCGTAATGATTCCATTCTGTACTGCATGCGGGAATCCTTCCGGATGAGCAGCCTTGATTATTCCGAGATGCTTCTGATCGATGCAAGAACGGAAGCGCAGGCGGCGGAGATCCCCGAAGCGGACGTACTGATCCTGACGGGGGGACATGTTCCCACGGAAAATGCATTTTTCCGCCGGATCGGCTTAAAAGAGAAACTGGAAGGTTTTCAGGGCCTGATCCTGGCCTGGAGCGCAGGCTCCATGAATGCGGCGGAGCTTGTTTATGCAGGGCCGGAGCTGCCGGGAGAAGCCCTAGACCCTGAGTTTTTGCGGTGGATCCCGGGACTGGGGATCACGAAGATCAACATTTTCCCGCATTTTCAGGCACTTCGGGAGGAGATGCTGGACGGCATGCGGCTCATTGAGGACATTACGCTGCCGGACAGCATGGGCCACGAACTCATTGCCCTGTGCGACGGGAGCTACCTGGTGACGGACGGCGGGACGGAGACTGTTTACGGCGAGGCCTATTCGATCCTGGACGGCCGGATCCGGAAGCTTTGCAACCACGGGGAGAGCATTGTTTTGGAGGCGTGAGATGACCACGAGAGAAGAAGTCCTGGCCTACGGCCTGTCCTTTCCGGACACCTATCAGGAGGCCCCGTTCCACGATCCCAACTGGCAGCTGGTCCGGGTGAAAATGAATAAGAAAGCATTTCTCTGGACCTATGAGCGGGAAGGCCGCATCTGGATCAATCTGAAGGCGGATCCGGAGTGGGGGCGCCTGTGGCGGATGCAGTACGCATCGGTGATCCCGGCCTACCATCAGAACAAGGACCACTGGATCACGGTCATTCTGGACCATTCCATTCCCGATGAAGAGGTGAAGCGGATGATCGCAGAGAGCTACGACCTGGTGGCGGACTCCCCCACCAGGCGTATTTATGAAGCGGTAAAACGGATCCCCCGGGGCAAGGTGGCCACCTACGGTCAGGTGGCGAAGATGGCGGGAAATGAACGCATGAGCCGGGCGGTGGGCAACGCCCTCCACAAAAAT
Source organism: Lachnospiraceae bacterium (assembly GCA_017614345.1). Classification (GTDB taxonomy): domain Bacteria; phylum Bacillota; class Clostridia; order Lachnospirales; family Lachnospiraceae; genus JAGACB01. The sequence goes on along the minus strand of JAGACB010000094.1, from coordinate 10,932 downwards.
ACGGACCCTGAGCACATTCCCTGCTACCGCGTGGTCAATTGCAGGGGCGAGCTTGCCGCAGAATTCGTCTTCGGCGGCGCCGACATCCAAAGGAAAATGTTGGAGGCCGACGGCATCGAAGTCACAGACGGCCGCGTGGATCTGAAGAAGTACGGAATTGAATTAAAGTAAATGAGCGAAGCATTTAGGAGGGCTGAGGGATAACCATGATCCTGATCTTTGATTATTTTGAAACGCTGATCCATACCCGATCCATGAACTTTGACCGGGGGCTTAAGGTCTTTTGGGAGCAGCATTACCGGGACTTATGTTCTTTTGAAGAGATGAAGCGCTGCGGGGATGAGATGTTCACGCTCCTGCTGGAATACCACAAGAAGGGCCTGGAGTTTCCTTTCGTGAAGGAGGAACTGCCGGTGTACGCGGAGCGTTTCGGCGGCGAGCCAGTTTCCATGACCTTCAAAGAGGAAGCGGATTTCCTGATGAACTGCAGCGACTTTGAGCCCATGCCGGGCCTTGCGGAGTTTCTGGAAGCGTGCAGGAAAATGCACATTCCCCTGTACGTTCTTTCCAACAGCGGCTTTCGGGCCGAGGCCCTCACGGAGATCCTGCGGCGTTTCGACCTGGCCGGCTACTTCGAGAACCTTTGGTCCAGCGCCGACTTCGGCCGGATCAAGCCCTGCAGGGACTTCTTCGAGCTGGCTGTAAACTCCGCCCTTGCTGACCACCCCGGCGAGCATCGCTCCGACATCTGCTACATCGGCGACACCTTCGAGACCGACATCCTCGGCGCCCACAAGGCCGGCATCCGCTCCCTGTGGAAATGTGTTTTTGGGGACGGTTCTGAAAAACACATTTTTCAGGATGAAAGAGCTTCCATGGATGGTGCCGGGAAAATGCTCTACCTTGAAGGCACTATTTTCCCGAGAACAGGAGAACCAATGAAAAAGATCGAAATCTTCGGAGATAATTACTTCGGAAATTATACAAGAACCCGGGCGGGCTGCCGGGCCGTCATTATCCGTGACGGGAAAATGCTCACGACCTACGAGACCAACACCGATGTCTGGATGATCCCCGGTGGAGGCCTCGAGGAGGGCGAAACCCTTGAAGAATGTGTGATCCGGGAGGTGGCGGAGGAGACCGGTCTTGTGATCCGGCCCACCGGCTGCGTCTTGGAGATCGATGAATTCTACGAGGACGTCAAATACGAGGATTACTATTATTTTGGCGAGATCGTGGGGGAAACGGAGCTTCACCTGACTCCTCAGGAGGCGGAAGCCGGACAGATCTCCCGCTGGATGCCGGTGGAGGAGATCCGGGAGCTTTTCTCGAGACATAATGAATATGCGGATACAGATGAGATGAAACGCGGGCTGTATCAGCGGGAATTCACCGCCATGAACGAATTGCTTCCGAAAGTGCGAATGGGAGAGACGAAGGAGGATAGCGGCTCCGGAAATGGTAAACCATCGGATGAAAACGGGGCTTCGAAGAAAAATGAAGCTGTGAACGAACGTGACTCTTCAAACCCTCTCCGCAATTTCACCAACCGGACCGAGGGTTTCAACCGGTTCACGGAGGACATCGTGAAGAATTCCCTGAACGTTTTCGGCGTGGAGCTTTACGAGCAGGGCATCCTCACCCATTCCTTCGGCGATACGGAGTACGGCCTCCACGATATCTTCTCCGCCACCAAGTCGATCCTGTCCGTTGCGGTGGGCATGGCCTGGGACCGCGGACTCATTGACCTTGACCGGTGTGTGCTGGACTATCTTCCCGAGGAATATACCGGGAAAATGTCTCCGAAGCAGCAGGACGCCTTCAAACACCTGACGATCCACCGGCTTCTTACGATGTCGGTAGCCGGCTTTGAGTTCCGGGCAGAGGGGGACAACTGGCTGGACTTTTCGCTGAGTCAGGAGCTTCCCGAGCCGGAGAAGCCCGTTTTCAACTACAGCAACATCCCCGCCTACTTAGTGGGCGTGGCCCTTCAGAAGGCTATCGGACAGGATGCCGCTGACTTCATCGCCGCAAACATTTTTGAACCCCTGGGGATTAAGGAGTATTCATTTTCCCGGTCGCCGGAAGGCTATTTCTACGGTGCCTCCGGCATCAGCCTCACCGTCCACAGCTTAAGCAAGATCGGGCTTTTGCTGTACCACGAGGGCGTCTTTGAGGGCCGCCGCCTTCTGTCGGAGGCCTATGTGAAGCGCATGACGGGTGTCCGGCAGATGAACCGCGAGGGCGGCTACGGCTACTATGTCTGGAAGTACCGGGACGGCTTCAGCATCAATGGAAAATGGGGCCAGAAGTGCTACATTCTTCCGGCAGAAGGCCTTATGATCACCTTCCTGTCCCACATTGAGGAGGACACTCTGCCCCTGCGGGAGAGCATGGAGCGGTGGCTTTTGTAAACACCGGAAAAGGCTCGGATGACGAAATCGAAAAGAATTGAAGAAACTGAGTGCAAAGAATTTGAGAACAAAGAATCAGAGTATAAAAATCTGAGTACGATGAAAATGAATGGGAAGAAACGAGGACCTCGGATATGAAGAAGATCGGATTGGTGGGTTGTGCCGAACAGATCATAAATCTCTGCCGGAACTACACGGAGGCGGAGGTGACGGAGGTGAAACCCTTCGGCACCGGCCACATCAACGAGACCTTCCTGGTCACGGCGGGCGGGGCAAAATATATCTGCCAGCGCCTGCAGCCTCTCATGGACACCGGGCGCCTGAAACGCAACTATCTGTGCTATTCAAAGGTGCTGCAGGATGCCGGGATCCGTTTTCCCCTGTGGCTTCCGAGAAGGAATGACGGCGAATATTTTACTACCATGGAAAATGGTGACCACTGGCGGATCTATCCTTTCCTTACGGGATACGAAGCAAAGCTGCCTCTTTCCGAAGAGGAGGCGGAGGCGTGCGGCCGTGGGCTGGCGAAGCTTCATCAGGCTCTGCAGAACCTGCCGGAGAAAACGGAGGCAGTGTACCCCATGCTTCACGACCTGCCGTATTATCTGGAGAGATACCGGAATCTGATCGGCAGCACAAACCGTTCAAACGCCTTCCGTACGAGGAGTACAAGTGAGTCCGAACAGATCCGTGAGACTCCTCCCGCCCTCTGCCTCGAAGCTCAACGAGACCCGGAGATGGAAGAACAGATTGAAAAACTGAGTGAACGGTTCCTGACATTTTCCGGGAAAATGAGCCGCAAGGCAGTGATCCACGGCGATGCGAAGCTGGCAAACATGCTGTTTCAGGACGGAAGGGTGACTGCGTTCCTGGATCTTGATACGGTGATGGAGGGCCTGATCTTAGAGGACCTTGCCGACCTGATCCGTTCCACCGGTACGGTTACAGTTCCGGGCAACGGATTCCCTTCAGGCTCCGGGAATGAGCGGAGTTACGCCTCTGCTGCAACCGCCGATTCCCGCAGATTTGACCCGGCCATATCGGACGCCATCCTTCGCGGATACCTGAGTGCCCGAAACGGCCTCCTCACTTCGGAGGAGATCAGCCTTCTGCCCGAGGCCATCCACAAGATCTGCTTCGAACTGGCCCTTCGCTACTACACTGATTCCATCTCTGTGAACAAATCCTTCCGCGAGCCCACTCCGGGCTACCGCCTTATGAAAGCGCGGATCTATATGGAAATGATACCGAAATGAACTACCACAAGCGACAAGTCGCATGGGGTTTTCTTGCCTGAAACATATAATATAAAAATGTGACAATGTTGCAGGTCAGAGACCTGCAACTAATCCTTCACTGTTGTGATGGTGTGTTTTTCAGAACCGTCCCCAAAAACACATTTCGCATCGCTACTTGACGCGCGACAAATATTTGTGTATACTGTACGCAGATACTTGTCGTGCGTCAAATTCATTTGTTCCGGGAGGAAATGAAATGAGTGGAAAAGTGATTCGGGAAAAACAGGATCTGACATATCTTCGATGGGCGCATGCCAGAAACTCCAGCGGTACTGCAGGTACGCTTTTGAAGTCCGGTTCGAACCTGAGCGGGGAGAAGATCTATTATAAGCTTTCGAGCTATGATCCGGAACGGGGCGTGATCGGTCACGAGTGCATCAACGAGATCATTGTCGATCGGTTGCTGACGTTGTTGGGAGTGGAGCATCTGGACTATGACCTGATCTATGCTGATATTGAGATCGAAGGCCGGATCTTTGAGACCTTTCTCTGCGCTTCCCAAGATTTCAAGAAGCGCGGTGAGAGTAAGGTGGCGTTAGACGATTTTTACCGGGGAAATGCTCTTCCCGGAGAGTCTCATTATGATTTTTGCCTGCGGAACGGCTGGATGGATCGGATCGATACCATGATCGCGGTGGATTTCATTATTCAGAACAGGGACAGACACGGGGCAAATATTGAGGTCCTGCGGGACTCGCGTGCCCATACCATCCGGCTCGCTCCGTTATTTGATCACGGCCTGTCGCTTTTGTTTCCATGTCAGATGGAGGAAGAGGTCCGAAAATTCGACGTGATGGAGGATCGGAGGTGTCAGAACTTCATCGGCAGTCTTTCCACGAGGGAGAATCTGAAGTATCTGGCGGGAAAAGGAGACGTGTTCCCCCAAAAGCTCACTCCGGATATGAAGAAGGATATTTTCCGGGATCTGGAGGGGCTTCTGTCAGCCGAGCATATGGATAAGATCTGGAAAATGATCTACGAGAGGTACCTGGTTTATGAAGATCTTCAGGATCATGGATGAGTACAGCGCATCTTCCGTGGGAACGCTGCTGTATTACGAAAAATCAAAAACATTTATCATTGAACTGGAAACGCATCTCGATGAGTGGACCGCTCCGCTTCTCCTCACGGCTTTTGTCCGGAAGGGCATCTACACGATTCCGAGGGACATGAGTTTTCTTTGGGTGAAGGAGCGGGTGATCCCCAGCTCGAGGCAGAACATCGGCGCCATTCTGGCTAACCATAAGCTGAAGGAATACGATGAAATGAAGCTTCTGGAGCTTTCCGAAGGGAAATGCTCTCAGGACGAGATGTATATTCAAAAACTTGACCGGCTTCCGGATTACGTGGCAGAAAGGCAGCAAAAGAATCTGACGGAGTGTTTTGTTTCGGAAAACGGCTGCGCCATCTGTTTCTTTGTCGACGGAACGACCCGGAAAACGGAGCTGTCAAAGCTTACCGGCGTGTCAAATCTGGACAGAGTCCTGAAATACCGGGAACTTCTGCTGTCCGGAAAGCCGGGTCCCGGCGGTTATTCCCTGACCTTTGACGATGCCTGTGACATCCCGGCAACCGACCTGTATGCCTACGGTGAAACGATCCCGTTTTCCCTTCAGGATCTTACCGCTTTTCTCAGCCGAAACGTCTACGACACCACGGAAAGCTGCCGGGAACTGGAGTGCTCCAGACAGAACATCTCCTACCTGATCCGCCAGGGCAGTCTGACTCCGGTCAAAGAAGATGTTAAAGGAACGTTGTTTTTGAAGGGTGAAGTTTTGAAGACGAAATGGTGACAATGGGAACGGTTTAGTTGCAGGTCACTGCCCTGCAACCGCTGTCACATTCAGAATGCTGCAAGGAGAAAGGAGCCAGTCCATGCACTTTGTCGATGCAAAAGGAATCCTCACGGGCAGCGGCGGGCACTGCGGGATGAACGTGTACCGCGGTTGCACCCACGGCTGCATCTACTGCGACAGCCGCAGCACCTGCTATCAGTTCACGCATCCCTTCGAGGACATTGAGGTGAAGCAGAATGCCCCCGAGCTTCTGGAGGCAGCTCTGAGATCCAAGCGCCGTAAAGGGATGATCGGAACCGGCTCCATGTCGGATCCCTACATGCACTGCGAGGAGCAGATCCGCCTGACCAGAAGGTGCCTCGAAGTCATTTTACAATACGGCTTCGGCGCTGCCATCCAGACCAAGTCCGACCGGATCCTGCAGGACATTGACCTCCTAGAGCGCATCAACCGGGAGGCCAAATGCGTGGTGCAGATCACCGTCACCACCTACGACGATGACCTCTGCAGCATCATCGAACCGAATGTCTGCAACAGCCGCCGGCGCTTCGAGGTCCTGGAAGAACTGCAAAAACGGGGGATCCCCACCATGGTCTGGCTCAGCCCCATTCTCCCGTTTATCAACGATACCGAGGAAAATGTCAGTAAGATCCTGGAGGAATGCATCCGGGTGGGAGTGAAGGGCATCCTCTGCTTCGGCATGGGCTTAACCCTCCGGGACGGAGATCGGGAGTACTACTACGCTGCCTTGGATAAACATTTCCCGGGACTGAAGAAGAAATATATAGAGACCTACGGCAACGCCTACGAGCTTCCCAGCCCGAACGAAAAAGCCCTGCTGTCGCTCTTTTACAGCACCTGCCGTGCCCACAACATCCTCTGCACTCCCGACGAATGCTTCAGCTACCTCTACACCCTTCCCGACAAGTACGAACAGCCCAGCCTCTTCGACCTGGGGCTGTAATGTGTTTTTGGGGACGGTTCCGTTTGACACGTTTTTGTGTTTTTGGGGACGGTTCTGTTTGACACATTTTTGTTCCGGTACATCAGATAGGATCATTTTCGAATTTTTACAAAAAACGGTTGACAGATTCGGATCATCAGAGTATACTCGGAAAAAATTACGAAGGGAGTACAGACGCCATGAGTCTTTCTGCTTTGAGAAACTCTATTATCATTACCGTTGCCGTGCGTATTTATTATGTGCATGGTTTCTTTTGCGTATGATAATTCAGGTTTCGAAAAGAAAGAGTCTCAGAGTGTAAGTACATTCAGATCAAAGGCCGCTTGTCTTTTCGGACAGGCGGTCTTTTCATTTTGCACGTAGGTTCCGGGCACACAATTTTTCATTAAAACACAGAACAGGAGGACACCACATGTATTACGAAACAAAGGAATTTACTCTGAAGGACGGCAGGACCGCCGTACTCTGCAACCCCACAGAAGAGCATGCACAGGGGCTTTTGGACTATCTGAAGCAGATCTCGGAGGAGACCGAGTTTGTGCTTCGATACCCGGAGGAAGTTAATTACACCTTAGAGGGTGAGAAGCGGCTCATCGAATCCATGAAGGAGTCCCCTTATGATGCATTTCTCACGGTGACCGTGGACGGCAAGGTGGCCGGCAACTGCCATCTGATGCTGCAATCCGGTTTAAAGACCCGACACCGGGGATCCGTTGCCATTGCCCTGACCAAGGAATACTGGGGCCTCGGCATCGGAACCGTGCTCTTTGGCGAATTGATCCGCATTGCACAGGAGAAACCTGAGGTGAACCAGCTGGAACTGGAAGTGATCGAGGGAAATGACCGTGCCATAGCACTTTACAAAAAAATGGGCTTTACGGAGTACGGCGTCCGCCCGAATGCCATTGTCCTGAAGGACGGCCGAGTGCTTTCGGAGATCATGATGCTCCGGCCGGTTTAAAGACAGTGTAAAATGTGTTTTTAGGGACGGTTCTAAAAAACACAAAAGTGTGTCAAACGGAACCGTCCCCAAAAACACAAAAACGTGTCAAACGGAACCGTCCCCAAAAACACATCTGAAAGAGAGGAAACCGGATGAAATATTACAGAATACACACCGCCGACCAGGCGTGGATCACCAAGCAGCCCCGGGGGATCTTTACCGCCATCGGAAAGCTGGTGGATGCGAAGATCATGAACGATGAGGAGATCGCGGAATATTGGAAGAACCGTGAGTATTTCGAGCAGGTGCTGCCGGTCCCGCCCTTTTACGAAGCCGGGAACCCGGAGGGGGCCATTACCTGGTTTAAGGATACTCCCGAGGGAAATGAGATCTGGGCGCAGATGACATTTTACAGGAAAATGGCATCGAAATACGGGATCAGACTGTATCTTTCGGTATGCAACGAGCTGCCGGGAGAGGTCATTTACGAGGATGAATTCCAGATCGCAGTGATGGATCAGAAGCCGGACCTTCCGGTAAAGCGCCTGATCTGGCCGGATTACAACAACTGCATTGCGAACCTCCCGAACTCCATCCTGAAGAAATTCGGTGTGGAGCCACTGCATAGCACCTTGCCCCTTCTGGATCACCATCTTGAAAAGGAGTACAAAAACATTGTGGTGCTCCTGCTTGACGGAATGGGCATAAAGATCATGGAACGGCACCTGAAGGAGGACGGCCCCTTCCGGACTCATCTGGCGGGAGAATACCTGTCCACTTTCCTTTCCACCACCACAGCGGCTACCACGTCGGTCCTTTCCGGACTCCACCCCTGTGAGCACGGCTGGCTTGGCTGGGATTGCTATTATCCCTCCGTTGACAAGAATATCACGGTCTTTTTAAATACGGAACAGATCACGGAGCAGCCGGCGGCGGATTACAATGTGGCATGGACCGTCACACCCTATGTGAACATCATTAACAGGCTGAAGGAGGCCGGTGAGACCGCCCATCTGATCGCACCTTTTAACGACCCTTCCATCAAATGCATTGAGGATGTCTGCGATCAGGTACGGCTTCGGTGTGAGGAGCCGGGAAAGAAGTATCTCTACGCCTATTGGGATGAGCCGGACGGAGTGCTTCACCGTTACGGCGGCGGAACCGAGAAGGTCCTTGATGAAATGGCTCATCTGGAGGAGACGGTGGCCAGGCTGGCGGAGGATTTGGAGGATACTCTTCTGATCGTCACTGCGGATCACGGCCACATTGATACCGAGTCGGTGATGCTGTTTGACTATCCCGAGCTGACGGACTGCCTTGTGCGCTGGCCTTCCTTAGAGCCTCGGGCCATCAATTTCTTTGTCAAAGAAGAAAAGAAAGAATTCTTCGAGCGGGAATTTGACCGCCTCTTCGGAGACAAGTTCATCCTGATGCCCATGGAACAGGTCATTCGCCTGGATCTCATGGGAACCGGCACACCTCACAAAGAATTCCGTGGAATGCTGGGAAATTATCTTGCCATTGCCATCACGGACTTCACCATCTACTTTACCGAGGAGCGTTGGCTGTCCATGCACGGAAGCCTGACAGAGGATGAAATGCGGATCCCGCTCATTATATTTTCTTAATACGAATATGGGGGAGATGACAGGGGACGGTTCTTTTATCACCTCTGTCACCCCCGGAAATTGGAGATAAGATATGTTAAGACTCAGACCATTCAAACGCTGTGATGCGGCCTCGGTTGCATCATGGCTTCAAAAAGAAGAAACCTATGATATGTGGGGCGGACAGCTCATAGGACCATTTCCCCTGACCGGGGAAATGATTGCGGAAACCTACCTGGAGAAAAACGGCCTCTGCGAGGAACCGGACAATTTCTATCCGGTGGTGGCAGTGGATGAGAACGATCAGGTAGTGGGCTGCTTTATCATCCGCTACATGAACGGAGATCCCCGGAGCCTCAGATTCGGCTGGGTAGTGGTGGATGAAAGCCTTCGCAGCAAGGGCCTCGGAAGGGAAATGCTCACCTGCGGCCTGAAGTATGCATTTGACATCCTCGGGGCTAAGAAGATCACCCTGGGGGTATATGAGAACAACCCTCGTGCTTACCGCTGCTACAGGGCAGTCGGCTTTACGGAATCCAAGACCGCAGAAGACAAGAGCATGGAGATCAAAGGAAAGAAGATCAAGGTAATTGAGATGGAGATCACGGCTGATCAGATCCGCCTCGAGGAAGTGACGGAAGAGGAGATTCCCTTTCTGTATGACATGCAGGTGCGCTCGTTCATGCCGCTTTACGAAAAGTACCACGACGAATGCTCCCCGGCCATTGAATCCATTGAGCGGGTACAGCGCAGATTTGCCGTGGAGAATCGGAAATACTACTTTATTGTCCTTGACGGCGAGCGGGTCGGAGCCATCAACCTAGGCCACAACGATCCAAACGAAAAGGAAGTATCCTTCATCAGCCCGCTGTTCATTCTCCCTGAGTTTCAGAACCAGGGCATCGGCTATGCCGCGATCCAAAAGGCTTTTCAGATGTACCCCGGGGTTAAGACCTGGAAGCTGGAGACCATTCTCCAGGAGAAGGGCAACTGCCACCTCTACGAAAAATGCGGCTTCGTCCGCATCGGCGCCGAAAAGCCCGTGAACGAACAGATGACCCTGATCGACTACGAACGGAAAGTGTGAGAAAGGTGATGACAGAGGAAAAAATGTGACAGTAGATTTTTTCGTGAATAATGTTATAATGGTGCAGTGTGGTCGGCGGAAAAGCTGCCGGCCCGAACGGACAAGAACATTTTTCAGGAGTAAGATATGTACTGCAACAGTATTTTTGATGCCATCGGCAATACGCCCCTCATTCGCCTGAATCATATGCCGGAGGAGGGATCGGCCACGATCCTTGTGAAAATGGAGGCGCTGAACGCCGGCGGATCCATCAAGACCCGGACCGCCTTCAATATGATCGAAGCGGCGGAGAAGGAAGGGCTTATCGGCCCGGATACCATCATTGTGGAGCCTACCAGCGGCAACCAGGGGATCGGTCTGGCGTTGGTCGGCGCGGTGAAAGGTCTGCGCACCATTATCATCATGCCGGATTCGGTCAGTGAGGAGCGTCGCAAGCTGATCCGTCACTACGGGGCGGAGGTCTGCTTGATCCATGACGCCGGTGATATAGGAAAATGTATTGAAGAGTGTCTCCAGACTGCGATCCGGATGCAGAAGAAGGATCCCCGGGTGTTCATTCCCCAGCAGTTTACGAACCCGAACAATACCATGGCCCACAAGAACCATACTGCTCTGGAGATCTTAGAGCAGGTCGGCGGACCCATTGACGGCTTCTGCAGCGGCATCGGAACCGGCGGAACCCTGACGGGGATCGGAGAGGTTCTGAAGGAACACAACCCTCAGATCGAGATCTGGGCCGTTGAGCCGGAAAATGCCGCCATCTTAGCAGGAGGTACCATCGGAACACACCTGCAGATGGGCATCGGCGACGGGATCATCCCGG
>JAGACB010000093.1 GCA_017614345.1 Lachnospiraceae bacterium | reverse complement strand
GATACTGCTCATAAGCCATCTCGTTCCATTCATCCATCAGGTCCTCCGGCTTCAGGCCGGCAAGCTCCTCTGGAAAACGGTTCAGCACATAGACTGCCGTTGCATAAAAGGACATGCCTTCGATCTCCGTCTGGAGGGTTTCCGGCATATCGATCTTGTGGCGTTTACAGAACTCCACATCGATATCATACCACATACCCATGGAATCGATCAGGGTTCCGTCCATATCAAACAGAAGGGCATCCTTCTTTAAAAGGTCCTCCAGGCTGTCCTCGGGTCTTAAGAGGTCCGGATCCACTCTGCGGATCTCACCGCTTTGAAGGTCTTCGGGCAATGTCACTCTTCCGATCCTGGTCCGCTTCAGGGCGGTCACTTCATTTCCGAAGACCTGAAACATTCTCTTGACCTGATGATACTTTCCTTCCGTCAGTACCAGAGATACCTTACAGGGATCCGGTCCCTGGATCAGGCTTGAGGGAAGGGCGTGAAAAGCGTCATTTCCCTTTTCGGAAGCCGGCACGTCAAAGCCGTTCAGGAACACAGCCACCGTCTCCGGGTCAAATGGTTTTGCCAGGGTGACTTCATATTCCTTCTGAACATGGGTCTTGGGGGACATGAGCATATGATCCAGAGCCCCTTCATTGGTCAAAAGAAGGAGGCCTGTGGTGTCCTTGTCAAGTCGTCCCACGGGAAAGAGATCATCCCTGATCCCTTCGCCCTTGCAGAAGTCCATGACTGTGGCAGCGGAGGTCTGTTCCGTTGTGGTGATCACTCCCTCCGGCTTATTCAGGATGAAATACTGATACATCTCGTAGACCATGGGCTCCCCGCGCCAGAGAAGCACGTCGGATGCCTTGACGTTAAAGCCCGGATCCGTCACAACCTGTCCGTTGACGGAAAGATTACCGTTCCGGATGGTCTTTCTGAGTTCACTGCGGGTCCCGCAGCCCATATCACTTAACAATCGGTCTGCTCTCATGAGGTCATTCTCCATCCGGGATGATATTTATTCTTCAGCGTATTGTTCTTTTTCTTGGCAAATCCAAGAGGATAGTCGTCCACACAGACCAGAACAAATACGGAATCCTTCTTCTTTTTCACAAAATCGGCTACCGTGATCTCATCTTCTTCTGCGAAAACGGTCTCGCCCTTCAGATAACGGATCACCCGCTCATCATCACGGCTCAGATCCAGCACATAAGCAAACTGCTCCTTCTTCAGATACAGCGCCAGTGCCTGAGCAGGCTCAAAACGGTTCTTCTCTACATTTCCCAGAAATACTCCGTCACGAAGGAGTCTGAGTCCTGTAAGATCCGGAAGTGCGTCCGGCGCATAGGTCACATAACCGTTCTTGACACGGATCCGGGAACCGTCCAAAAAGCCGGGGGCAAGATATTCCCGGGCAAATTCATTGAACAAGGGCTCGGAGCACTCGGCAGCAGACGAACGGAAGGCTCTGGGAGACGGTGCGGAAGGTCTTAATGAATCTTCAGAATACTCTCCTCTCACAAGAAGTGTCACAAAATGACCCTCTCCGTCAATATGATGAGGCCAGAGTCTGCGACAGTTCTTCAGTTCCGTGAAGATCCGCTCCTTCTGTTCCTCATAAACCTTCTTTCCTTCCTCACTGAGTCTGGAGATCAGGCGTTCTTCATTCATTTTTTCCGGAATACCGTGGCCGAAGCCCGGTGTATCCATTCCGGGAAGGATATGGAATTCCGGATGCTCGCAGAGAAGGTAAGCCATGGATTCTTCATTTTCCTCGGGAGCAAAGGTACAGGTGGAATACAGCAACAAACCGCCGTAAGCCAACATAGGCACCGTCTGATCCAGGATCTCCCGTTGAAGCTTGGAGAACAGGGCATTTGCATCCTCTTTTTCGTTCCAGGCCTTGCAGACGTCGGGATCCTTACGGAACATACCTTCACCGGAGCAGGGAGCATCAATGAGGATCCGGTCAAAATAATCTGTAAAACGATTCTTTAATACATAAGGTGCTTCGCTGACCACAGCAAGACATCCTGTGCCGAAAAGCTCCAGATTCTTTAACAGCGCTCTTGCACGGCTGCTGGAGATATCATTGGAACACAGAAAACCGGAATCTTGGATCTTCACGCCAAGCTCCGTGGACTTTCCACCGGGAGCGGCACAGATATCCAGCACCTTACAGCCCTTGGAAACCGGAAGGGTTGCTGCAGAGATCATGGCAGAGGGCTCCTGCAGATAAAAGAGTCCCGCATGATAATAGGGATCCTTTGACAGACGCAGTTCTCCGTCATAATAAAATCCGTTGGGGCACCAGGGAACCGGCTTCAGTTCATAAGGGAAAATGCGCAGAAACTCCTCTGTGGAGATCTTGGAATTGTTGACACGAAGGCCGTTCCACCTGGGCGCATCAAAGGACTGCAGATAAGCAGGGTACTCCTCTCCGAGAAGCTCCTGCATCCTGCTTAAGAATAATTCACTTAAAGGTACTGTTCCCGTTTTCATGGTTTCCCTCAGTCTTCTCTCTTTTCAGCTACTTCCGAGCGTTGTTTGTAAATGGAATGAGGCGGGATCACGCCTCTGACGCTGGAAAGCGGGTAAATGTTGGTATCCGGTCCGATGACGGTTCCGGGATTTAAGATGCTTCCGCAGCCAACCTCCACGGAGTCACCCAGCATGGCGCCGAACTTCTTAAGGCCGGTCTCGATCTCATTTTCCCCGGCATGGACCACTACAAGCTTCTTATCGGACTTCACATTGGAAGTAATGGAGCCTGCGCCCATATGGGACAGATAGCCCAGGACGGAATCTCCCACATAATTATAGTGAGGCACCTGAACCTTTTCAAACAGGATCACATTCTTCAGTTCGGTGGAATTACCCACAACGGAGCCTTTTCCCACAATGGCATTGCCGCGGATAAATGCACAGTGGCGGATCTCCGCCTCTTCCCCGATGATACAGGGACCTGTAATGGAAGCCGTAGGTGCAACCTTGGCACTCTTGGCGATCCAGACATTTTCCCCTCTCTGCTCATAAAGGTCCTTCGGCAGAGTAGGTCCCACCTTCAGGATATAGTCTTTGATCAGAGGCAGTGCCTCCCAGGGAAATGTCAGAGGAAGCAGCAGGTCTTTTGCGATCCCCGCATGCTCCAGATCATAAAGCTCGGTGATCTTTAAGGCCAATTGAACGCTCATGTGGCAGGTCTCCTTTTCTTGGTTGTGGATTTTCTGTAATACTCCTCGTAGACATCAAACTTCGGCGCCACGATCTCGGGCCGGTCGATGGTCTTCACAAGGGAGGTACGCTTTCGGATGTAATCCGTCAGCTTTGTCATATATTCTTCCTTCGAGATCTCTCCTTTGACCACTCCCTCAAGGCCCTTTTCCCAGCTGGCGGTAAAGGTGGGGTTTAAAAGAGATTTCATGGAATAATCGGTCACGTCATAGATCATTTCCCCGAAATAGGTGGGGGTAATGATCTGGGTATTCTGATTCAGATTAATGTAACCGTTGGTCACCAGTTTCTTTAAGACCTCATGACGGGTCGCACTGGTACCGATGCCGCTTCCCTTGATCTGGGAACGGAGCTCCTCATCCTCGATAAGGTTTCCGGCATTCTCCATAGCCAGGATCATGGAACCGGAATTATATCTGGAAGGCGGTTTGGTCTCGCTTTCCTTCAGGGACAGAACCCGGATGGTCAGTTCATCGTTTTTCTTCAGAGCTTCCAGACGGGACAGCATCTCCGGATCGTTCTTCAGATCCAGCTCTGCATTCTCATCGTCCTTCTTCTCATCCTTATCATCCCCGTCACCATCTTTTTTCGCGGTGCTCTTTCCCTCATCCTTCTTAGCATCCTGTCCCTTGGGGATTCCGGCCACCTTCAGATAGCCCTCCTCGATCAGGGTCTTAAATGCAGCAAAGAAATGCTCGGTATGCTCTCCGTTCGGTGTCACAAGTTCGATCTGGAACTTCCGGTACTTGGCCGGGGGATAGAAAATGGAAAGGAATCTCCGGCAGATCATCTCATAAACCTGCTTTTCCAGGTTACTGAGCTTTCCCAGGGCTCCGAAGCCTTCTCCCGTAGGGATAATGGCATAGTGGTCCGTGATCTGCTTGTCGTTGACGTACTTGGAGGAGGCGGAAAGCTTGTTGTTTCCGGTCTTTTCCAGTTCCTCGGCAAATGCCGCCACAGGCGCAAAGTTCTTGAGACCTGCGATATTGCGGCTGATGACCTTGGCTACGGCTGTGGAAAGCACACGGGCATCGGTTCTGGGATAGGTCACCAGCTTGCTTTCATCCAGTTTCTGGATGATAGGAGACTTATAGGCAACAACCAATGAACCATTCTCATCCAGTTCATCAATGAGGT
>JAGACB010000016.1 GCA_017614345.1 Lachnospiraceae bacterium | reverse complement strand
CCTCGGGGGAAGATTGGGGGTTGCCATTATTTTCCACCTGCAAAAAGAAGGAAAATGAGCATCAAAAAATCCGAAAAAAACAACCGAAGGAACAATTCCTTCGGCTGTTCGTTCACGAGCTGACAAGGAGACTCGAACTCCCGACCTCTTCATTACCAATGAAGTGCGCTACCGCCTGTGCCATGTCAGCAAATGTTTTAGGTGCTCTCGAAAAGAGCAAATGAATAGTATCACAAGTTTACTGATTTGGCAAGTACTTTTTTTGACTTTTTTTGCGGATTTGCAAATGTATTTAAGGAAGTACAAAATAGCATATGTTATGTATATTTCGGTTATGCTTTCCTTTACTCCTCTTCATCCGATCCTGTCAGCCGGTCTCTGTCACTGACCACGAGGCCCATGGATCTGGCGTTCATGGCAAGCTCCAGGCGGCTCTGGAAGCCGGTCTTATCCATAATGTTCTGCAGGTGGCGTTTTACGGTATTCACGGAGATATGAAGCTTCTCCGCGATCTCTTCATTTGTCAGGCTGGCGGTGAGTTCGCGAAGCACCTCCAGTTCCCGGTCTGTAAGCTCCGCTCTGGTCACCTTTCCGAACTGCACCTTCGGGGCATCTCCGGGATATACATGTTCTCCGTTCATGGTGCGATCCATGATCTCCAGGATCCCGTGTTCGTCATATTCTTTATACCAGAAGCTTTCTACGCCGATAGCCTTGGCCTTCTCCTCCCAGTTGGTCTCGGAGGCGGAGGTTGCAATAATGATCCTGATCTCGGGATGCTTTGCCTTGATGAGCTCTGCAGCCGTCAGGCCGTCAATACCGTCCTGCATCATCACATCCAGGATCAGAAGATCTGTCTCGTGTTTATCAACAAAGTCCACTGCTTCAGCGGCTGTCCTGAGGCCGGCCACCAGTTCATACTGCACGGCAGCCCGGACATACATTTCAAAGAAGCCGCGGGATATGTTCTGATCGTCCGCAACTACTACTTTGATCTTTCCGTCCATACACTCACCCTCCTTTCGCTTATTTCCCGAAGGAATGTGATCATTCCGTCCCTTTTTTCCGGCCATATCAGGGCAAACTCCTTTCAACACCTACAAAAAGGTTGCCCCTCTGCCGATCCTACACACAGTGTAGCAGATGGGCAGAGGGTTGTATATCACCCTTTTGTACCATTTTTTACAAAAACTTATTATTTTTTCACACGGATCGCCATACGGAAGACCGGTGCACTTTCGATCATCATCACACCGCCCATCTCTTCCACCTTCCGGTGAAGAGAAAGAAGGCCTCCGCTCTCGGCGATCTCCTTCTTCGGAGGTTTTCCGTTGTTGGTCACCAGGATCATATATTCTCTGCTGCTTTCCGCACATTCCACCGTCAGTTCATCGCCCTCCGCATGCTTGACGGTATTGGCAGCGCACTCTGTGATCAGTTGCCCCAGAAGCTCCGTGATCTGCCCTTCGTTCGGTACGGTTCCGGTTAAATGGACCGTTACGCCTATGCTGGATGCCATCATAACAGACTGATTCATGGCATTTCCCCGGGCCTGTTCCAGATCCACCTTTTCCCCTAACAGGAAACGGTTCATTTCCCCGGTGGTCATGTAGACCAGCTTCGGATCATTGCTCTCGGGATGAAGCAGATAATGCCGTCCCATAAGGAGCACCTGTCCCAGTTCGTTGTGAAGCGCAGCCCGGGCCTTGGCCTGTTCCTGAGCCACAAACATATCCGCAGACAGCTCAGCCGCTTCCTTCATACGCTTCTGAACCTCTTTCAGGTGGGTACTCTTATCATGAAGTTCCTCGATGATGTGATACCACTCCGTCACGTTCCCGGCAATGGTCTGGAAAAACTCTTTTCCCTCTACTTCGATGGAGGATTTTTCAAAGAGCCACACCTCCGTATTATGACGTACCAGAAGCTGGCCGTTTTCACCGATATTCTGTTCCTCCAGCTTCCGCCAGAAATCATCGGCATCCGACAGGATCTCCCCGGTCAGATCACGGCTGAGGGCTCCCATTCGCAGGTTCGTCAGCCACACCGTTCCGGCCCTGTCACTGATGAGGATGCCTTCCGGAAGGAAATTCAGGGCCTTGCGGATGGAATCCGGCGTCAGGTTATTGTCCTGATAGTGCTTATGATTCTGATCCACCCAGATCAGCATCAACAGGGAAATGAGTTCCGAAACGGCATAAAAGATCCAGGGAAGATCGAACATCATCATCTGGAAGGAGTTGTAATCATGGCCGAAGCCCACTCCGGACTCGTACCAGGCACAGTCCATGAAGATCACAAACAGGAAGAAGTTAAAGCCCAGATTGAAGAGGCAGATCAGCTTCCAGTTGTGATTCCTGCTTTCCCGGAAGAACCGGTAAAGAGAGGCCAGAGCTCCCACCAGAAGGCTCATGCTGAGGATGGTAAGAAAATACCAGAGGAGGGATGACTGGATCATTAATAATGACTTCATTCTCCGCCACCTCCCGTCAATCCTGAGATGGTCAGGAAGGTGATCTCATCACTCTCGGTCATTTTCACGGGAAGCAGGGTCTCCGGAAGCGCAGGAGTTCCGTCAGCTTCCACAGCCAGACGAACACCGGTGGCAGTCAGAGAAACCGTCATCCGCTTCATGTATGGGATCCAGGCTTCGAGCAGGGTCTCAAAGGTATCATAAAGATCCCGGATATAGGGCAGAGGAAAATCCGTATATTCCTCTCCCACAGCCGCCGCCTCAACACCAAGGCAACCAAGGAATCTGGCAGATTCCTGCAGAGCCAGGAACAGCTCTCGATTGCTCTTCGGAAGGGTCTCCTCCCGAAGTAACAGGAGGTTACTTTTACGCTTGGACCAGGCATTTAAAACGCAACACATGGCCAACGCTTTCGGAAAGCCCGGATCCTCCGGGGAGATCCCGGAAAGGATGGTCTCGATCTTCTTCTGTTTCGGATAAATGTCAGATGCGATCCCTGCATAGACCTT
>JAGACB010000092.1 GCA_017614345.1 Lachnospiraceae bacterium | reverse complement strand
GCCTACACCGGCGATCAGATGATCCTTGACGGTCCGCACAGAAAGGGCGATCTTCGCCGTGCACGTGCCGGTGCCGCTAACATCGTTCCGAACTCTACCGGCGCTGCCAAGGCTATCGGTCTTGTTATCCCCGAGCTCAACGGCAAGCTCATCGGTTCTGCACAGAGAGTTCCTGTTCCGACAGGTTCAACAACAATCCTTACAGCAGTTGTTAAGGGCGCTGACGTTACAAAGGAAGGCATCAACGCAGCTATGAAGGCAGCAGCTTCCGAGTCCTTCGGTTACAACGAGGATCAGATCGTTTCTTCCGACGTTATCGGTATGAAGTTCGGTTCCCTGTTTGATGCAACCCAGACCATGGTTTCCAAGATCGGTGATGATCTGTATCAGGTTCAGGTTGTTTCCTGGTATGACAACGAGAATTCCTACACCAGCCAGATGGTTCGTACTATCAAGTACTTCGCTGAGCTTGGTTGATTCAGTTGTCGGTCGTAGACCTATAACAAATTAGCTTTTAGGATCATTAGGGGTCCGGTCTTGGGACCGGACCCCTTTTTCCCTTTATTTTATCTCAAGGAGGATTTACCATGTTAAACAAGAAGTCCGTTGATGATATCAACGTAAAAGGACAGAGAGTACTGGTTCGTTGTGATTTTAACGTACCCCTTCAGGATGGTGTCATCACAGATGAGAATCGTCTGGTTGCAGCACTTCCTACCATTAAGAAACTGATCGCAGACGGCGGCAAGGTGATTCTTTGCTCCCATCTGGGCAAGCCGAAGGGCGAGCCGAAGCCGGAACTGTCTCTGGCACCTGTTGCAAAGCGCCTGACCGAGCTTCTCGGACAGGAAGTTAAGTTTGCTGCAGATCCCGAGGTTGTAGGCCCTAACGCTAAGGCTGCTGTTGAAGCTATGGCTGACGGCGATGTGATCCTGCTCGAGAATACCCGTTACAGAGCAGAAGAGACCAAGAACGGCGAGCAGTTCTCCAAGGACCTTGCTTCTCTTGCTGATGTATTCGTAGACGATGCTTTCGGTACCGCTCACAGAGCACACTGCTCCAACGTAGGTGTTACCCAGTATGTTAAGACTTCTGTTGTAGGTTACCTGATGCAGAAGGAGATCGATTTCCTCGGCAATGCCGTAAACAATCCTGAGAGACCTTTCGTTGCGATCCTCGGCGGATCCAAGGTTTCCTCCAAGATCTCTGTGATCAACAACCTGCTTGACAAGGTTGATACCCTGATCATCGGCGGCGGTATGGCTTATACCTTCATGGCTGCTCATGGTGAGGAAGTAGGTAAGTCTCTTCTTGAGGCTGATTACATCCAGTACGCTCTGGATATGGAGAAGAAGGCAGCTGAGAAAGGCGTTAAGCTTCTGATCCCTGTTGATACCGTTGTAGCTGATGCTTTCAGCAACGATGCAAACTACAAGACCGTTGGCCGTGGCGAGATCCCTGCTGACATGGAAGGTCTTGATATCGGTGAGAAGACCGCTGAACTGTTTGCTGAGGCTCTGAAGGGCGCTAAGACCGTTGTTTGGAACGGACCTATGGGCTGCTTCGAAATGCCTAACTTTGCAAAGGGTACCATTGCTATCGCAAAGGCACTTGCTGACCTTGAGGGTGCTACCACCATCATCGGCGGCGGCGACAGTGCTTCCGCAGTCAACAACCTTGGCTTCGGCGACAAGATGACCCACATCTCCACCGGTGGCGGTGCTTCCCTTGAATTCCTTGAGGGCAAGGAGCTTCCCGGCGTAGCAGCAGCAAACGATAAGTAATTGATCAAATAAGAAAAATGTTCCGAGGGGGAGCCTCATTGCAGGCTTCCCTAAGGTATATGTGAGGTACTTTCCATGAGAAAGAAAATTATTGCTGGTAACTGGAAAATGAATATGACCCCTACCGAGTCAGTTGCTCTTTGTGAGACCTTAAAGCCCCTGGTAGCAGGTGCTGATGCAGACGTTGTATTCTGTGTTCCTGCCATTGACATTATCCCTGTAAAAGAAGCCATCAAGGGAACAAACATTTCCTTAGGCGCTGAGAACGTATACTTTGAAGATAAGGGCGCATTCACCGGTGAGATCTCTGCTCCCATGTTGAAGGATGCAGGGGTTGAGTATGTTGTGATCGGTCACTCCGAGAGACGAGAGTATTTCGCAGAGACCGATGAGACCGTAAACAAGAAGCTTCTGAAGGCTCTTGAGTACGGCATCATCCCCATCGTTTGCTGCGGTGAGTCCCTGACTCAGAGAGAGCAGGGCATTACCCTTGACTGGATCCGGATGCAGATCAAAATCGCATTCCAGAATGTAACTGCTGATCAGGCGAAGACCGTTGTCATCGCTTACGAGCCTATCTGGGCTATCGGTACCGGAAAGGTTGCTACCACCGAGCAGGCTGAAGAGGTTTGCGGCGGCATCCGTAAGTGCATCGCAGAGATCTACGATGAAGCAACAGCAGAAACTATCCGTATTCAGTACGGCGGCAGTGTAAACGCTTCCAATGCGGCAGAACTGTTTGCACAGCCCGACATCGACGGCGGCCTGGTAGGCGGCGCTTCTCTGAAGGCTGACTTCTCCAAGATCGTAAAGTATAACGCTTGATCTGAGGATCTGCGATCTGTAACACCCGGCGTTGACCCTGAGGGTTAACAACGGAACAAAGGGAATCATTTCCAAGGACGGTGAGAGATTTCTCGCCGTCCTTTTGTTATGTGTAGGCAACGAGCCAAAGTCTGCATGCTGTGCTTTCGAGGAATCAATTTTATGAAAAATACGAAATTCTGATTGTTTGTAATTTAACAAGGTGCTATAATAGCATATCAGTTGATCAAGACTCCTTCTTTTTGGAAGGGAAATCTTGATCCTGACACTTAAGAATTATTCGAAAGGAAGGCGCGGGCCTTCGGGAACTGCGCGAAAATGAGTTATGGGTAAAATCATTTTAACCGGTGACAGACCCACCGGAAGACTTCATGTGGGTCATTATGTAGGATCTCTTCGAAGGAGAGTGGAGCTTCAGAACTCCGGCGAGTTTGAGAAGATCTATATCATGATCGCAGATGCGCAGGCGCTGACCGATAATTTTGACAATCCCGAGAAGGTTCGTCAGAATATCATCGAGGTGGCTCTGGACTATTTGTCCTGCGGTCTTGATCCGGCAAAGTCCAATCTGTTCATTCAGTCTCAGATCTCAGAGCTGACCGAGCTGACCTTCTTTTACGCAAACCTGGTAACCGTTTCCAGACTGCAGCGGAATCCTACCGTGAAAAATGAGATCCAGATGCGGAACTTTGAAACCAGCATTCCCGTAGGTTTCTTTACCTATCCCATCAGCCAGGCCTCCGATATCACGGCCTTTAAGGCAACTACCGTTCCGGTAGGAGAGGATCAGCTGCCCATGATCGAGCAGACCAGAGAGATCGTCAGATCCTTTAACCGTATCTACGCGCCCGTTCTTGTGGAGCCGGATGCGCTGATCCCTACCAATGAAGCCTGCAAGAGACTTCCCGGTATTGACGGCCAGGCAAAGATGAGTAAGTCCCTGGGTAACTGCATTTACCTTTCCGATACTCCGGAGGAGGTAAAGAAGAAGGTCATGAGCATGTATACCGACCCGACCCATCTGCAGGTTTCCGATCCCGGACACTTGGAGGGCAATACGGTATTTACCTATCTGGATGCTTTCTGCAAGCCGGAGCATTTTGCGGAGTTCCTTCCTGACTAGGCAAATCTTCAGGAACTGAAGGATCATTATACCAGAGGCGGACTCGGAGATGTGAAGGTAAAGAAGTTCCTTTTGAACATCCTTCAGGCAGAGCTCGAGCCTATCCGTGCCCGCAGAAAAGAATACGAAAAGGATATCCCCGGAGTTTATGAGATCCTCCGTCAGGGAACCGAAGTTGCAAGAGCAACCGCTGCCCAGACTCTGTCTGAGGTGAAGGCTGCCATGCGGATCAATTACTTCGATGACGAGGAACTGATCCGGGCACAGAGCGAGAAGTATCATCCCGCTGATTGAGGAGGCATTTATGCCCATCACAAAAGACGCGACATTACAGAAGATCAAACATGAAGTACTTTATCAGGTGGCAAAGTATGCCTATGAAGGGACCCTCGATGAAAATCGGGACCAGATCCCTTTTGAGATGATCCCCGGTCCCCATGCGGCGTTTCGCTGCTGTATCTACCGGGAACGTGAGATCATCCGGCAGAGGATCCGCCTGGCGGAAGGAAAGCCTGCCGGAGTGCAGGATACCGGAAACCTGATCCAGGTGATCAATTCCGCCTGCGAGGGCTGTCCCATTACCAAGTACATCGTAACCGATAACTGTCAGAAATGTATGAGCCGGGCCTGTCAGCAGGCCTGCCGTTTCGGTGCCATCAGTATGGGCCGGGACAAATCCTATATCGACCCTTCCAAATGCAAGGAGTGCGGGCAGTGCTCGAAGGCCTGTCCCTATAACGCCATTGCAGAGCTGACCCGTCCCTGTATCAAGAGCTGTCCCGTGGGAGCCATCTCCGTGGAGGACAATGGTACCGGTATCGCCAAGATCAACGATGACAAATGTATCCGCTGCGGACAGTGTATTCAGAAGTGTCCCTTCGGAGCCATAGGAAGCAAGACCTTTATCGTGGAGATCATCAACCGGATCAGGGCAGGTCAGGAAGTTTATGCCATGATCGCACCCGCCAGTGTGGGTCAGTTCGGACCGGATATCACCATGTCGAGCTGGCGTACCGCTTTAAAGAAGATCGGCTTTGCGGATCTTTGGGAAGTGGCCCTGGGCGGTGATCTGACCGCTCATGCGGAAGCCGAAGAGTGGCTGGAAGCAAAGCGCAAGGACCCGGAAGCAAGACGGACCACCTCCTGCTGTCCGGCATTTAAACTGGCGATCCAAAAACATTTTCCTGAATTAAAGGATCTGATCAGTGATACGGTCTCTCCCATGTGCGGAGTTTCCAGACTGATCAAAAGGGAACATCCGGGAGCCGTTACCGTCTTTATCGGCCCCTGCATTGCCAAGAAAGAGGAGACTCTCATGGGCATTGAGGGAAATGCCGACTTTGCCCTGACCTTCGGAGAGATCCGGGCCATGCTCCGGGCAAAGGATGTGGTCCTGGAGCCGGAGCCGGAGGAACGTCAGGATTCTTCCCTGTTCGGCAAGCGGTTCGCCAACGCCGGAGGCGTGGCGGCCTCGGTTCTTGAAGTGATCCGGGAGAAGGGTGCAGAAGGTGAGATCACACCGGATGACGTGCTTCATGTGGACGGCTACGACGAGATCAAAAAGAATCTTCTTCTTTTGAAAGCCGGACGCCTTTCTCAGCACTTTATTGAGGGTATGGTATGCACCGGCGGTTGTGTGGGAGGTCCCTCTTCTCATCGCGGTGCACTCCAGTCGAAGAAGGACCGGGAAGCACTTCTTTCCACGGTTCCGAAGGACCTGGGCGTCACGGGCAGCGTGAAGAATGCCGGAGCAGACGATCTGGCAATGGATGGAAATAATTAATCATAACATGGAGGAATCAAATGAAACAGGTATCAATCGAAAAAGAACTGACTGCCACATCTTATCCCGGTAGAGGGATCATCATCGGACTGACTCCGGACGGCACCAAGGCTGTAACCGCCTATTTTATCATGGGCCGCAGCGTTAACAGCCGGAACCGTGTCTTTGTAGAAGAGGGACAGGGGATCCGTACGGAAGCATTTGACCCTTCTTTGTTGTCCGATCCGAGCCTGATCATCTATGCTCCCGTAAGAGTGCTGGATGAGAAGACCATCGTCACCAACGGTGATCAGACCGATACGGTTTATGACGGTATGAAGGAAGGCCTGACCTTTGAGCAGTCCCTTCGCTCAAGAGAGTTCGAGCCGGACGCTCCCAACTACACTCCCCGGATCTCAGGTGTGCTGTATGTGAAGGACGGAAAGTTCTGCTATGAG
Source organism: Lachnospiraceae bacterium (assembly GCA_017614345.1). Taxonomy (GTDB): domain Bacteria; phylum Bacillota; class Clostridia; order Lachnospirales; family Lachnospiraceae; genus JAGACB01. The sequence goes on along the minus strand of JAGACB010000092.1, from coordinate 21,952 downwards.
ATGTCGATCCTGAAGAGCAACAACGGCGATCCTTCCTGCTGCAATCGTTATACATTTTCCTATGATAATCCGCTTGCCGGCGAAGGCCACTTCATCCACACCTACATGGGTGACGGCAATCCGCTGCCGAGCTACGAAGGTGAGCCCACTCCCGTGGACGTTGCCGATGAGATCGATGCTTACACCGACCTTCTCTGGAACAGCCTGAACGAAGACAACAAGGTGTCCCTGTTTGTACGTTACATCGACATCGCTACCGGAAAGTATGAGACTCGGATCGTTAATAAGAACGTCTGAAAAATGTCGGATCCGACAGTGACATTTTCCGATCACAGATAAGAAAAAGATAACAGTGAAACACTGAAAGGAGATCATCATGAAAGAATTTTTGCTTAAGTACGGCTGCAACCCCAATCAGAAGCCGTCCAAGATCTATATGGCAGACGGAAGTGAGCTTCCCATCGAGGTATTAAACGGTCGTCCCGGATATATCAACTTCCTGGATGCATTCAACGGCTGGCAGCTGGTCAGCGAACTGAAGAAGGCTACCGGCCTTCCCGCTGCAACCTCCTTCAAGCACGTATCCCCTGCAGGTGCTGCAGTAGGCCTTCCTCTGACGGATGTTTTAAAGAAGATCTATTGGGTCGATGATCTGGGTGATCTTTCTCCTCTGGCCAGCGCTTACGCAAGAGCAAGAGGTGCAGACAGAATGTCTTCCTTCGGTGATTTCATTGCCCTGTCCGATGTCTGTGACGTGAGCACCGCAAAGATGATCAAGCGTGAGGTTTCCGACGGTGTCATTGCTCCCGGTTACGAGCCCGAAGCACTGGAGCTTCTGAAGGCAAAGAAGAAGGGCAACTACAACATCATTCAGATTGATCCTTCCTATGTACCGGCTCCCTTAGAGCACAAGGAGGTTTACGGTGTTACCTTTGAGCAGGGCAGAAACGAACTGGTCATCGATGACAATCTGTTTGCCGAGATCCCTACCGAGGCAAAGGAGATCCCCGAATCCGCACGGATCGACCTGATCGTGAGCCTGATCACCTTAAAGTATACCCAGTCCAACTCCGTTTGCTATGCACTCGGCGGACAGGCCATCGGTATCGGTGCAGGACAGCAGTCCCGTATCCACTGCACCAGACTTGCCGGCCAGAAGGCAGACAACTGGTTCCTTCGCCAGAGCCCGAAGGTTCTGGGCCTGAAGTTCCTTGATTCCATCGGCCGTGCAGACCGTGACAATGCCATCGACGTTTACATCGGCGATGAGTATGAGGACATCCTGGCTGACGGCGTTTGGGAAACCATCTTTGCCGAGAAACCCGAAGTCTTCACCCGTGAAGAGAAGAAAGCTTACCTTGCATCCCTTCCCAAGAACGTGGCTCTTGGCTCCGATGCCTTCTTCCCCTTCGGCGACAACATTGAGCGTGCCCGCAAGAGCAACGTTGCTTATATTGCACAGCCCGGCGGCTCCATCCGCGATGACAACGTCATCGAAGCCTGCAACCGCTACGGCATTGTGATGGCCTTTACCGGCATCCGCCTGTTCCATCACTGATTTTGACAACAACCGAAAAAGTCCCCGGGAGTTCCTCGAAAATGGAACTCCCGGGGACTTTTTCGGTTTGGTCTCAACAAAATCAGTGATGGAACGGGCCCGGCACATTTTTTTGTTTAACAGAAATCAGTGATGGAACCGGCGGTTCCTTTTGGGGCGGGAGTGTTATGGAAAAAAGCGGCTGACCGATTCCATTTTCGAGGAATCGGCAGCCGCTTTTTTTATCAACAGAATTACCGCTGCACATACCACTCCGGGTCGGAGGGGAAGGTGATGAGGTAGGTTTTCTTTTCTTCCGAGCGGGGCTGGAGGCGGTTGGCAATGCGGACGCCGGTGGCAGAGCTGCCGTCGTCGATGGTCCAGATGTCCGTCCAGATGTAGTCGCTGGTGGCATAGGATGCACAGTTGATGAAGACCCAGTAGGGCTGGCGCTCTAAGAAGAGCTCGTGGCCGGCATAGACATTGTCGTAAACGTCCAGCTTCTGGCAGGAGAAGAGGGTGGGGTAACGGTCATCCAGGCCGTAGAGGGAGAAGAAGGTGGCGTGGCAGTTGTCCGTGGTGATGGTGTCCGGGAACTGACGGATCAGATCGGAGAGCACGGTCTCATTGTACTGCCAGAAGGCGGTGGGAGACATGTGAGTTCCGGAGGGGTAGTTTCCCAACACGATCTGGATGTGATTCTCGGAGCTGTTGTACTCCGTGCAGACTGCCAGCGTTCCCGTGGGGATCTTATCGGCAATGCCTTCCTCCCGCATGTCGATATTGGTCTTGCCGTCCTTGTTCTCGTAGAGGATCATCTTTTTGGAGTACTCCGGATCCTCCACTGCGGCCAGATATTCATCCAGAGTTTCGCAGTATTTCATTTTGAAGGGGACTCCGTTGTAGTCCATCTGAAGCCAGTGGTGGGTAATGATGGTGCGCCATGCATCACAATAGTCGTAGCCGCCGTGGATGCCCATATCCTCCAGCACATGGTAAATGAATCTGGAGCAGTCGTAGATGCCCTTTTCTTCATCCGTGACCCCCAGCTGATAGCCGCAGCCCAAGTCCTTCAGGGCGGCATTTGCCACCTGATAGCCGAAGCCGTGGTCAATGGGTGAGACAAAGGGTGTGGGAAGGGGCACGGGAACGGGAGTGGGCTCCGGGGTGGGAGTGGGCTCCGATACGGTGATCTCCGGAAGGGTGAAGGGCTCGTTTGCATAAAGGATCAGCCCGGCCTTCGGGTCAATGTTGCTGCGGACGGGTTCGGGCTCCGGCTCTTTTACGGCACCACAAAGAAACAGCAACCCTGCAGACAGGAGTGCTGTGAAGACCGAAGCAGTCGTTAAGGTGACCGGGATTCCCTTAGGATCCTTATTTCTTCGGAAGGATTCTGTTGTTGTATCGCGTTCTGCAGTTCCCATGACCCGTTCCTTTCTAAAGGTATTCTAGTAAAAAAACATACATTCGTCAATGTAAAATACGATGCAGAAACAAGGATCAGACAACTTAAAACAGGGGACTTTTCAACATCTTGTAAAAACGCAAATTTCCCATAAAGATGAAAAAAACACTACTATTTTCCCGGGCTCTGTGATAAAATATAGAGGATTATGGGGTATCAGACCAAAAAATGAGAAACGGTCTGAAGGAAGGCCTGCGTATCAGGTGCGGGCTTTGACCAGAGAGAGGTATACCGGTGAAAGAAGATTCTTCGGAAGTATTGGTAAATGAGAATATTTCGATCACGGCTGAGCAGGGGAAGGCCGAAGGCACAGGTGACCCGAAGGGACACCGAAAGAAGACCGCGGGTAACAAAGCGGGGCTTCGGGTACTGAAGCTTTCGAGGTCGGAGGATTATGATGAAGCATCCGTGGGTGACAGCCGGCTTTTAAGCAGCAAGGATGAGACGGATATGTTCAAACTGGCGGAGGCAAGGATCCGGAAGAAGACCATCACGGCGCTTCAGGTGATCCTGTGGGTGACGCTGGCGGCAGATCTTCTGATCCTTTGGGTGAGGAATATTTCGGGAACCATCCCGGAAAAGGAGATCTTTCCCTATTTCATGCTGAGGATCCTGGTGCAGTTTGCCATCAATTTCTTCATCTATGCCGTGGTGGTTTATGCAACGGAATACAGCAAGTATAAATCCTGCGTAAAGAACAGTATCTGTGCGGTTGCGGTGTGCACCATGGCCGGCGTCATAGGAGTGTTCCACAGCTCCAGCCCCGCCTGCTGGGTCGCATCCGGCATAGGACTCATGTTCAGCAGTGTCTTCCGGAATAATAAGCTTCTGAAGTATTGTCTGATCGACTGTGTGATCATGACGGCTCTGGCCTGTGCTTTTGTGCTGGTTTATTCCGGAGAGGAGAGCGCTGTTTTGGTGGAATGTCTCAGAAATCTGGCGATCTCCGAACTTATCATAGGGATCGTCTTTATCCTGTCCAGATTCATGCTGATCCATCAGACTCAGATCATGGACATGACCCTGGACTTCCACAAAAAGCAGCAGGAATACCGGAAACAGTCTGAGACCGACAATCTGACCGGAGTCTACAGTCGTTATTATTTCATGGCGGAGGGCGAACAGCTCCTGAAGGTCTGTTCCTCTGCAAATCCGGTCAGTGTCTGCATGCTGGATATCGACGATTTCAAACATGTCAACGATACCTACGGACACGAGAACGGAGATGTGGTCCTTCGGGAACTGGGCCGGATCCTTCAGTCCTTTATGGACAAGCCCGGCGAGGAGCATGTGACGGCCGGCCGTTACGGCGGTGAGGAGTTCGTGATCCTGTTCTCCGGGGGAAATGCAGTCAAGCATCACAAATGCATCGAGGAGATCCGCAGACAGTTTTCCGATCTGCAGTTTTCCTTTATGAAGGAGAAGATCACCTTAAGCGGAGGGATCGTAACCTGCGTATCGAAGCAGGACGATCTTCTGAAGGTCCTTAAGGTATCCGACGATGCTCTTTATGAATCCAAACACAACGGGAAAAATAAGATCACGGTGGGCAGGATCTGACGGATCCTTCCCCGATCGAGGTAAACATGGTACTGGATTACAACATTTATCTGGAACTGGCAGCGCTCATGTTCGATATCATCCTGATCTTTGCAATGAGATACCAGTCCTCATTCAATGAAAACGGAGTCGGAGAAGCATTTTTCCGGCTGTCCTTGTGCGTTCTCGGAGGAGCAGCCCTGGATGTGATCTCTGCGATCACCATCAGCCTGTCGGACGTGGTTCCCCTGGGTGTGAACATGGGGCTCAATACCCTGTATTTTGTGGCCATTGCCGTTTGCGCCTATCGGTTCACGGACTATATCGAAGCCTACTTCTATCAGGACCGGAAGCCTCCCTTCCGTCTGATCAACCGCCTGTTACTCTTTGTGGTTGCCGGAATCCTTCTGTTCAATATCTGGACCGGGATCATCTTCGATTTTAACGAAGCGGGAAAATATTACCGCGGCGCATTTTATCTGCTGGTCTATGTGGTCCCGCTGTATTATATCATCTACAGTGTTATCCTGATGGCCATGAACAGGAGCCGGATCGGGATAAAGAACATGACCGCCTTTGTGTTCTGCCTGGCGGTGGTGCTTCTGGGAATGATCTTACAGATGCTGGTCTTCCCTACCGTTCTTCTGACCTTCTTTGCAGCATCCGTCGGAATGATGGGAGCGTATTTCTCCCTGGAATCCCCGGATTACAACATGCTGGTGAAGACCATGTCGGAGCTGGAGGAATCCAAGGCCTCCGCTGAGAAGCTGGCTGCCGAGGTACAGGAGCTGAACCGGAACCGGAGCACCTTCTTAAGCAACTTCTCCCATGAGATCCATCCCCCCATCAATGCGGTGATCGCATACAACGAACGGCTCCGCAAGGAGCAGGATCCCGCCAAGATCCGGGAGTATTCCGACGGCATCGATTCTGCCGGCAGGATCCTGGTGGCCCTGGTAAATGATATTGCAGATTATATCGAATTCGATCCGGAAGCGGAGTTCAGTCCGGAAAATGAACCCTACGAGGTTCGGAAGCTGTTTGAAAACATCGGCGATTACGCCGAGTACCATCTGAGCAGCCGGAACGTCTGGTTTGAATCTGCGGTGGCCAAAAGCGTACCTCAGATGCTGAAGGGAGACGGAGTTCGGATCACTCAGATCGTGAACAACCTGATCACCAATTCCATTAAGAATACCCAGCAGGGAACCATTACCCTTCGTGTCCGCTGGCAGAAGGGCACGGATCCCACAAAGAACGGTTATCTGGTCATAGCCGTTAATGATACCGGAACCGGCATGAAGGAAGAAGAAGTCATGGACATCCGGGAATACCTTGACCGGATCCGGAAACAGCCCAAGACCGTGGATACCTCCCGGGGAATGGGAATGACCGTGGTGGGCCGGATCCTTGCCATGATGAACGGAACCATAGCCGTTGACAGTCTGTACGGGCGGGGCACCAATGTAACGGTGCGTATCCCTCAGGAGATCTACGACGAAGAGGAACTGAGCCAGGCTGAGCGCAGTGCCATTGTCCCTCATATCGGGTTTGCCGCCGGACAGAATTCTGCCTTAGGTGAACTGGAACCTGCACCCATCCGGGTAAAGAGAAAGGAATTGAAGGCCAGGGCTGCAGATGCCGGGGATCACGGAAATAAGATCCCGGAGGAAGCAGAAGATGCACTCGAAACAGAAACAGAGAGTCAGGCAGAGAGCACGGCTCCTGCAATGGCGGAGGGGATGTCCCGGACCTCTGCCGAGACAGAGGCTCGGAGCGACAAGACCACTGCCGAATTCACGGAAAACAAGGCTCAGAATCCCGGTCTTACGATCTCCGAAAAAGAGGAGCCGGAAGAGAGTCTGGAGAATGCAACGGTGCCTGTATTTGAACGGGAAATGCCGGAACGGCTTCCATTCCTTGCCTTTGAGTATTATGATCCCATGTATCCGCCTTATTCCAAGGTGGTCCTGATGCAGATCTCCAGAGTCCTGGATGTGATGATCGGACTTACCTACTGCATGGAGGATTCGGATATGTATATGGATATCCTGCGCTCCTATCTGGACAATAACGTTTACCGCAGTCTGGAGGATCTTTACCGCAGCAGGAACTGGCAGGAATATCACGTGAAGGTCCGGGGACTGAAGAACTCCTCCAGGACTATAGGCGCAGCTGCCCTGTCCGAAATGTGCAAGGATCTTGAGGCTTTATCCGGCAGTGCCCGGATCACCGAGATCCCCATCAAGCACGATGTAATGATGAATCAATATCAGCTGATCCTTTCTTCCGTTGCGGAAGCATTGGCCAACGGCATCCGGGTAACAAAGGAACGCCGGGAACAGGCTATGAAGAAATAAATAAGGCCGATGGATATCGGCTGATCACAGGAGGTTTGTATGCGAGAGATCATAGATCCGCATACCCACGTGCTTCCGAAGATGGACGACGGAAGCCGCGGAACGGTTATGTCCATAGAAATGCTGAAAAGAATGAAGGCCATGGGGATCACCGTGGTCTGCGGAACGTCCCACTATTACCGGAGGGATGAGTCCATCCGTGAGTTCTGCGAGCGGAGAGAGGCCGCATTAGACCGTCTTTCTGAAGTGCTGACAGATGACCTGCCCCGGGTGATACCGGGCTCGGAGGTGGCATTTTTCCACGGCATCAGCGAGGAAGAGGATCTGGAGATGCTCTGCTACGAGGGCACCAGGACATTGCTGCTGGAAATGCCGTTTACCGATTGGACGTCGTCAAATGTGGATGAGGTCCGGTCTCTGGTGCTGGATCGCAGACTGAATCTGATCCTTGCCCATCCCGAGCGCTTCCTCTTCAGCAAGTCGAATAAAGAGTATCTTCGGCGTCTGGCGGAAATGAACATCTATTTCCAGGTGAACGGAGAAAACTTCACATCCTTCTTTACAAGAAAGGAAGGACTTGAGATCCTGAAGATGACCCCCAGACGGCTTCTCGGCAGTGATGCCCATAATACGGAAAAGCGTCCCCCGAATCTGGATGCGGCCCGGTCCTATGTAAGCAGGAAAATGGGAGCGGAGGAGCTGGAGCGGATCGATGAAGCCGCCTGTCGGCTGATCCTGGGAACGTGAGATCACGCAACAATTTCAGTAAGGAGAAAAATCGGATGAGCGAACCCGCTGTTCGAAATATCAAAAAAGACATTCTGGTGGCAGCGGTCACGATCCTGGCACTGGGAGCAGGAGTGGCGGTGGCCGGGGTGGTGGCAGACCGTGTGCTCCACAGAAATGAAGAACCCCCGGTACCCGGCAAAACACAGGTATCCACAGAGGACGGGACCAAAGAGAGCGAGAGTGAGACCGCGCGCAAGGCCGTCCTCGATGAGGAAGAGGATTATGTCCACAAGGAGAACCTAAGGACCTATCTGTTCCTGGGTGTGGATGTGGACGGACCCGTTAAGAAAAATGAAGGTTATATTGATGCAGGTCAGGCGGATACCCAGCTGGTCCTTGTGCTGGATGATGAGAACAAGACCAGAACCCTCCTGCAGTTAAACCGTGACAGCTTAGTGGAGATCCCGGTTCTCGGTGTCATGGGAGATGTGGTGGGCTATGAGAAAAAACAGCTTGCCCTGGCCCATGCCTACGGAGACGGATTGGAAAAGAGCTGCGAGAACAATGTGAACACGGTATCAAAGCTCCTCGGTGACGAAAAGATCGACGGCTATTTTGCCCTGAATATGGACGGCATAGGTGTCCTGACGGATACCATAGGCGGAGTGGAAGTGACACTGGAGTCGGATTATTCCTCCGTGGATCCGGAGATGGTCAAGGGTGCCACCCTGAACTTAAAGGGTGATCAGGCCCTTCGGTATCTGAGATCCCGAAAAGATGTGGATGACGGAACAAACCTGGCCCGAATGACCAGACAGAGAGTTTTCCTGAACGCATTGGAAAAAAAGTTGAAAACAGTAGACTCCAAAACAGTGCTGAAGGCTTACGATCAGGTCACGGATTATCGCGTCACGAATATGGGAAGCGGTACATTTGTCAATGTTTTGGAGAAAATGCAGCAATATGAGAACCTCGGTACGAAAACGATTGAGGGGGAGAATTCTGTTGACAATGATGGCTACATTTGCTATAATCTTGACGAAGAATCTTTAAAAAAAGTAATTATCGATTTGTTTTATCAAAAAGCAGAGTGAGAATAAGTAATGGCAAAAGGAAAAGAACAGCCGACGGCAGTGTCCGCGGCTGCAGAACCATATGATCTGTTAGGCAAGCAGGAAGAAGGAGAGAAAGAAATAGATCTCATTGAGATTTTTTATCTTTTATGGGATCATATCTTTGAGATCATCCTTTGTATGGTCATAGGTGCCGCAGTCGCATACCTTTACACCTATTTTCTCGTGACTCCGCAGTATACCGCTACTTCCAAGATGTATGTGGTTTCTGCCTCACGTGATTCGGTGCTGAACCTGTCCGACCTTCAGATCGGATCCCAGTTGACCTCCGATTATCAGGAACTGATCAAGTCAAGACCTGTGATGGAGGATTGCATCCGCGAACTGGATCTGAAGATGACCCCGGCGCAGCTTTCTTCCAAGATCTCCATTTCCAATCCTTCTTCTACCCGTGTTCTGAAGATCACGGTAGTGACGGAGGATCCTGTGAAATCGCGGGATATAGCAAATAAGATCGCGGATCTTTCCGTGGTTTATCTGCCGAAGATCATTGAAAGCGATGCACCGAACATTTATGAAAGGGCTACGGAGCCTACGAATCCCTCCAGCCCCAGCTACAAGAGAAATGTTGCGATCGGAGCACTCCTCGGAATCCTCCTGATCTGTGCATTTATATGCATCCGCTACTGGATGAATGATACATTCCAGTCCGGTGAGGATGTTCAGAAGTATCTCGGAATCGAACCTCTGGCAGTTATCCCCGAGGCAGGTTCCGGCAAAAAGAAACACTACGGCTACTACGGCTACGGAGCTAAGAAGTCATCTTCCACATCCGCCAAGAGTGCGGGTACCAAAACCACTTCCGCATCTGCCAAAAGCGGATCCGGAACTTCAAAAAGACAGTAAAGAGAGGAAACGGCTATGAAAGAAGTTTTGATCAACCAGCTGCCGGATCTCCCTTTCGACGTGGAAGAATCCTTAAACCAGCTTCGTATCAATATCAGTTTCTGCGGAGACGGTATCAAGGTGATCATGATCACCAGCAGCGTTCCGAATGAGGGAAAGAGCTTTGTGGCTCAGAACCTCTGGAGAATGTTTGCAGGACTTGGAATGAAGACCCTGCTGATCGATGCAGACTTAAGAAACTCCGAGATGCGTACCAAACTGGATATGCACCTCAAAGACGGATCGAAGATGCAGGGTGTTGCCTATTATCTGTCCGGTCAGTGTGAGATGAATGACTGCCTGTACCAGACAAATATCGAAAATGCCTTCATCATTCCGACCACCACCAATGTGGTGAATCCCATCATTATGCTGGAGGGAGAGCGGTTCGGACAGATGATCGAAGTCAGCCGCAAGGTATTTGACTACATCATCGTTGATACACCGCCTCTTCAGTCGGTAGCAGATGCGCTGACCATCTCCAGAAGCTGTGACGGAACGGTTCTGACCGTCCGCGGCGGTGAGACTCCCAGAAAACTGGTGGCAAACTCGGTACAGCTCTTGAAGAGAACCGAGATCCCGCTTCTCGGCGTGGCATTAAACCGCGTAAACAAAGGCTCGGGCGGCGGAAAGTATTATGGCAGGTATTACTCGAAAGGGTATTACTATAGTTCTTATGGGAAAGATAAGAATGATTCAAAAAAAGAAAGACAAGAGAAAGAGAGGAAACTAAAATGACAAAAAAGATCTTTACTAGTGTTGCTCTTGCTGCGATGCTGACCGCTACTACCGTGATCGCATCCGCTTCCAATTACACCCCCTCTGTTGTTTCCAACGGAGGCGTTAAGCCCGCAGCTTCTACCTGCGTAGGAAAGGATACCTTAGGCGCTGAGACTACTGTTTCTCTGGTAGGCCCCGGAGAGACCGGTACTACAAGCTGGTATCTTCAGATCACTCCTTTTGATGCTGCTGATTCCGGTATGGGTTCTGTATATCAGGCTCTGACCGCTTCTGCTGATCTGAAGGATTTCGCATCCAAGGTTGACGGCGTTGATGCTGATGCCCTTGACGGTTATCAGGTAGTTGCTCTTTACGATGCATCCATCATCGGTACCAAGCCTGCTGATGTTACTGTAACCTACAGCCTGATCGTTGACGGTATCAAGTCCGGTGACGAGGCTAAGGTTCTTCACTTCAGTGAGACCGGTGCAAGCCTTAAGGCAGATGATCTCGGAAACGCAGTAAAGTCTGACAATACTCTGGAAGTTGTTCAGAAGGACTTCTCCCCTGTATTGATCCTGAAGAAGACCAATCCGAACCCTGCTCAGCCTACAGGAGCACCTATGAACTATGGTGGATTAATGCTTGTAAGCGTTGCTCTTGTTTCTTCTGCAGCTTTCGTTGTTGTTTATCGTAAGAGAAGAACAGATGCTGAATAATGTTTGATCTTTTTTTGGATGATTCTGTCTAGTGATACAAAACACTTGAAAACCACACGGTGGCTTCCCCCGCCGTGTGGTTTTTTGTGAAAGCGATGAGCCAAAGTGCTCCTGTTGTGCCTGCACAAAAAGGAGTACCATGGTGACCGCCCATCATGGAGCGCAAAGCGCAGAATGTGAGGGAGAACGATGTATGATTATCTGATCGTGGGCAGCGGGCTTTACGGCGCGGTATTCGCCAGAGAAGCTGCCGACCGGGGAAAAAAGGTCCTGGTCATTGACCGCAGGGACCATATCGCAGGAAATGTATATACGAAGAACGTGGAGGGGATCCATGTTCATGAATACGGTGCGCATATCTTTCATACGAACCTGAAACAGGTCTGGGACTATGTGAACCGTTTTGCACAGTTCAACCGCTTTACCAATTCTCCTGTTGCAAACTACCGGGGAGAACTGTATTCTCTTCCGTTTAATATGTATACTTTTAACCGTATGTGGGGAGTGGTGACTCCCGAAGAGGCCTCTGCGAAGATCGAGGAACAGAGAAGGGCTGCGGGGATCACGGAGCCCAAGAACCTGGAGGAACAGGCTATTTCTCTGGTAGGTACGGATATCTACGAAAAACTGATCAAAGGCTATACAAAAAAGCAGTGGGGGAGACCCTGCAGTGAGCTTCCGGCCTTTATCATCCGGCGTCTGCCGGTGCGGCTGACCTTTGATAACAATTACTTTAATGCCCTGTATCAGGGCATCCCCGTGGGGGGCTATACCAAAATGGTGGAGCGGATGCTGGACGGCATCGAGGTAAGGCTGGGAGTGGACTATCTGGAGCAGAAGGCAGAGCTGGATGCCCTGGCCCACAGAGTCGTTTATACCGGCGCCATTGATGCGTATTTTGACTATGCCCTCGGTGAACTGGAATACCGTTCGGTTCGGTTTGAGACGGAGCTTTTGGATCAGCCCAATTTCCAGGGCGTGGCTGCCATGAACTATACGGATGAAGAGACTCCCTGGACCCGGATCATTGAGCATAAGTGGTTCCAGTTCGGGAAGGATGATAACGGCGCAGACCTTTCCAAGACCGTCATCAGCCGTGAATTCAGTGCTCCCTGGAAGAAGGGAGACGAGCCTTATTATCCCGTGAACAATGAGCGTAACAATGCACTTTACGAGGAATACCGCCGCATGGCCGAACAGGAAGAAAAGGTCATCTTCGGCGGAAGGCTGGGGGAATATAAGTATTACGACATGGATGCGGTGATCGCATCCGCATTAAAAAAGTGTGAGGAAGAATTTTCATGAATCAAAAGATCCTATGGGGGCTTCGGATCCTGCTGCTGATCCTTTTAGTGGCGTGGATGTACGTGATCTTTTCCATGTCTGCCCAGGACGGTAAGAAATCCTCCGGCACCAGCGAAAAGGTCTGCAGGGAAATAGCTCATGTGACGGTAAAGGATTTTGAGAAGATGACGGAGCCTGCCAAGCAGCAGGTGGTGGGGAAAATGCAAAGACCCGTGAGGAAAATGGGCCACATGACGGAATATGCCGTACTGGCTGTGATCTTTTCAGCTCTGTTCCTGACCTTTTCAAAGCTTCGGAAGAAAGGGCTCTGGGCCTTATGCAGCTTTGTGGGAGGCGCCCTGTATGCCTCCTCGGATGAGCTTCATCAGCGGTTCATTGCTGGCAGGGCAGGTCAGATCACGGATGTGTTCATTGATATGGGAGGTTTTTGCATCGGTCTTCTGATCGTGACTCTCGTTTTCGGGATCATTTTCCTGATCCGGAAGAAAAAACAAAACCACTTGCCCGTATAATGGTTTTGAGCTATAATAGATAAATCATTCAGCCGTATTTTACGGATGAAACGAGATTTCGATCAAAGCGATCGATCTGCGGTTGATGCAGAGGATGCATACAAACCGTTTATGTATAAGACATAAGGAGGCGGATATGTGCGGAATAGTTGGTTATGTAGGGCCGGAAGCGGCTGCTCCGATCCTGCTTGAGGGTCTGGCAAAGCTGGAGTATCGCGGTTATGACTCGGCCGGTATCGCGGTCAGAGACGGAGAAGGAGACGTGACCATTGTCAAGGCAAAGGGGCGTCTTAAAGTTCTTGCGGAAAAAACAGATGAAGGAAGAGCGGTCCGCGGTAATGTCGGCATCGGTCATACCAGATGGGCTACACACGGAGAACCCTCCGAGATCAATGCACATCCTCATCATTCGGATGCGAATGACGTGGTGGGCGTTCACAACGGTATCATTGAGAATTATCAGGAACTGAAGGAGAAGCTGATCCGCCATGGCTATACCTTCTACTCCCAGACAGATACCGAGGTTCTGGTAAAGCTGGTTGATTACTACTATAAGAAATATAAGATGGGTCCCATCGATGCACTGGCCAAGACCATGGTACGTGTGCGTGGTTCCTATGCCCTGGTCTGCATGTTCAAGGATTTCCCCGGGGAGATCTTTGCGGCAAGAAAGGACAGCCCCATGATCATCGGTGTAACAGACGGTGCGGCTTACATTGCATCTGACGTTCCGGCGATCCTGAAGTATACCAGAAACGTTTATTATATCGGCAACCTTGAGATGGCAAGACTGTCTGAAGGAAAGACCGAATTCTATAACCTTGACGGTGATCAGGTGAAGAAGGAGCTGGTGGAGATCAAGTGGGATGCAGAGGCTGCTGAAAAGGGCGGCTTTGAGCATTTCATGATGAAGGAGATCCACGAGCAGCCCAAGGCCATCCGTGACACCATCGCTTCCGTTGTACGGGAGAGAACGGAAGGGGGTGATGCATCCGATCCCGAAAAACCGGAAAAGATCCGGAAGTATGTTGATTTTTCCGAGATCGGTCTGACCCCCGAGGATATCGCGGGCGTGAACGGGATCGTGATCGTTGCCTGTGGTTCCGCATATCATACCGGAATGGTGGCACAGTATGTGATCGAGGATCTGGCGGGGATTCCCGTGCGTGTGGAGCTTGCATCGGAATTCCGTTACAGGAAGATCCTGATGGCTCCCGGAACGCTGGTGGTTGTGATCAGCCAGTCCGGTGAGACCGCAGATACCTTAGAGGCCCTGAGGATCTCCAAGAGCCTCGGTGCAAAGACCCTTGCCATTGTCAACGTGGTAGGTTCTTCCATTGCCCGCGAAGCAGATTATGTGTTCTATACCATGGCAGGCCCGGAGATCTCCGTGGCTACCACCAAAGCATACAGCGCTCAGCTCATTGCCAACTACCTTTTGGCCATCGAGCTCGCATACGTAAGAGGAACCATCAGTGCAGAGAAGATGGATGCCATGCTGACGGAAATGCAGACCCTTCCCGGCAAGATCGAAGAGATCTTAAAGGACAAGGAGCGGATCCAGTGGTTTGCAGCCAAGTTCTCCAACATTCAGGATGCATTTTTCATCGGCCGCGGTATTGATTACGCCATCGGTCTTGAGGGAAGCCTGAAGATGAAGGAGATCAGCTACATTCATTCCGAGGCTTATGCAGCCGGAGAACTGAAGCACGGAACCATCAGCCTCATTGAGAGCGGAACCCTTGTGATCGGTCTTCAGACTCAGAGCAGTCTGTTTGAGAAGACCCTCTCCAACATGGTTGAGGTGAAGAGCCGCGGGGCTTATCTGATGAGCCTTACCACCTTCGGCAACTACAGCGTGGAGGATGCCGCTCAGTTCACCGTTTACGTTCCGAAGACCGATGAGCACTTTGCTGCATCCCTGGCGGTAGTTCCGCTTCAGCTGCTGGGTTACTATCTGTCCGTTTCCAGAGGTCTGGATGTGGACAACCCCAGAAACCTGGCCAAGAGCGTTACCGTGGAGTAAGAACATTTTTCAAGGAAAATAAAAATGACGGAACAGCATCTGTTTCGTTGATTCATAAAGAATAACACAGAGAGAATATGATTTCTCAGGAGGAGATTGATTATGGATAAGGAAGAGTACAAAGAGTTTTATCTCAGTGTGTACCGCCATTCACTGGCACATGTGCTTGCCAAGGCAGTGATCGAGCTGTTCGGCAAGGAGACTCAGTATGCCATCGGACCGCAGATCGATGACGGTCTGTATTATGATTTTGTTCTGCCCCGTGCGGTAACTCAGGATGACTACAAGGCCATCGAAGAGAAGATGCGTGAGATCATCCGCCGTCGTGAGGACTGGAGAGTAGAGGAGATCAGCAGAGCTCAGGCTCTGGAGATGTTCAAGGACCAGAAGTTCAAGACTGAGGTCATTACCGATCTTCCGGAAGATGAAAGACTCACCATTTACTACACCGGCGATGATTATGTGGATCTTTGCCGCGGACCTCACGTGTCCAATTCCCAGGAGCTGATGAATGCAGCCTTCTGTGTAAAGAGCGTTTCCGGTGCTTACTGGAGAGGCGATGAGCACAGAGATCATCTGCAGAGAATCTACGTATATGCTTTCCCGGATAAGAAGCAGCTTAAGGATCATCTGGATCTGATCAAGGAAGCGATGGAGCGCGATCACAAGAAGCTTGGACCGCAGCTGGATCTCTTCATGTTCGAGGAAACTGCTCCCGGTATGCCTTACTGGCTTCCCAGAGGCTACAAGATGTACAATGTACTTCTTGAGTTCTGGAGAGAGATCCATGACCGTCACGGATATCAGGAGATCTCCGCGCCTGTCATCAACAACAAGAAGCTGTGGCTTATCTCCGGTCATTGGGCTCATTATCAGGACAATATGTTCGTGATCCCCGGCGAGGACGGCACCATTACCGCTGAAGATGTATTTGCCGCTAAGCCCATGAACTGCCCCAACGCCATGAATACCTTCAAGAGAAAGGTTCGTTCCTATAAGGATCTGCCCATCCGTTTCTCCGAGACCGATGTGATCCATCGTAAGGAGAAGTCCGGTCAGCTTAACGGTCTGTTCCGTGTTCAGGAGTTCCGTCAGGATGATGACCATACCTTCGTAATGGAATCCCAGATCGAGGACGAGATCGAGGATGTAATGTCTATTGCCGATCAGATCTACAAGACCTTCGGCCTGACCTATCGTGCAGAATTCTCCACCAGACCCGATGACTTCATGGGAGACATCGAGCTTTGGAATCAGGCAGAGGCTGCTCTGAAGAATATCCTGGATAAGAAGTACGGCGAGGGTAATTATGAGATCAATGAAGGCGACGGCGCTTTCTACGGTCCCAAGATCGACCTTCAGATGAAGGACGCTCTGGGAAGAGAGTGGCAGGTTGGTACCGTTCAGCTTGACTTCCAGCTGCCCAGAAACTTCGGTCTTAACTATACCGCACCCGATGGTTCCCAGAAGACTCCCGTGGTCATCCACCGTGCGATCTTCGGTTCCTTCGAGCGTTTCATCGGTATCATCGTTGAAAACTTCAAGGGAAGCTTCCCCTTCTGGCTCAGCCCCGTTCAGGTGGATATCGTTCCCATCCGTCCCGAGCATAATGAGTATGCAAAGAAGGTTTATGAGGCTCTTTATGATGCAGGCATCCGTGTAGAGGTTGACTACTCCGACAAGAACATGAAGGAGAAGATCAAGACTGCAAAGAACTATAAGGATCCTTACATCCTGGTTCTCGGTGACAAGGAAGCAGAAGAAGGCACCGTTTCCTGCAACATCCGCGGAAACAAGCAGCTTAACGGCGTGAAGCTGGAAACCTTCCTGGAGATGTGCGCAAAGATGAACCGTGAGCACAGCCTGGATCTGATCGAAACACTTGAATTCTGAAAGGAGAACTGAATAGTATGTATATTACCTGTCTTGATCTGGAAGGAGTTTTGGTTCCGGAGATCTGGATCGCATTTTCCGAGGCCAGCGGGATCCCCGAACTCAGGAGAACAACCCGTGATGAGCCGGATTACGATAAGCTCATGAACTGGCGTATCGGGATCCTGAAGGAGCACGGCCTGGGTCTTGCCGAGATCCAGAAGACCATTGAAGGGATCGATCCTCTGCCCGGTGCAAAGGAGTTCCTGGATGAACTCAGAAGCTTCTCTCAGGTGATCATCATCAGTGATACCTTTTCCCAGTTTGCCGGCCCTCTTATGAAGAAGCTGGGTCTTCCCACCATTTTCTGCAACGAACTTGTGGTAGCAGATAACGGAGAGATCACCGGTTTCAGAATGCGCTGTGAGAATTCGAAACTGTCAACGGTGAAGGCTCTTCAGTCCATCGGTTTCGATACCATTGCCGCCGGAGACAGCTACAACGATCTCGGCATGATCTTAAACAGCAAGGCTGGTTTCCTGTTCCGCACAACGGATGCGATCAAGGCAGAGCATCCGGAGCTTCCTGCGTTTGAGAATTATGACGAATTCTTAGAGGCTATCCGCAAGGCTCACAACTGAAATTCATAACGGATATTGAAATTCACATCTGTAATTGAAATTCACATCCGTAATTGAAATTCACAACTGATATTAAAAGTATGAAGTGGCTCGTTTGTCGCCTGACAGACGACCACTTCTTTTTTCTTTTGAGTTTGACAGAGGGAATAAGACCAAGACGTTTCAGTTGTTTTCGGCGCAGTCGAAGTTTACGGATGACAGCATCATGACCGTGGCGGTGGTCAGCCGTTTTGATGCGGTACTGAAGGAGAAGGGGATCCGGTAATATCCTTCGGTTGCGAACGGGCAGGTCGTATGATAAGATGAAGCTATCAAATAACAGTAAGAGGGTGATGCCATGGCATTTCGGATCATCAGACACGATATCACAAAGGTGGTAGCAGACGCCATCGTAAATACGGCGAATCCGGACCCGGTCTATAAGGGCGGAACGGATCAGGCGATCTACATGGCGGCGGGAGCAGAAGAGCTCCTCGCGGAAAGAGAAAAGATCGGTAAGATACCGGCAGGGCAGGTAGCGGCGACTCCTGCCCTTGCTTTGCATGCAAAATACATTATCCATACGGTGGGACCGCAATGGGTGGACGGAGCCCACGGAGAGACCGAAGCCGTCCGGAGCTGCTACGAGAACAGCCTGCGTCTTGCAAAGGAACTGGGCTGTGAGAGCATTGCCTTTCCTCTGCTTGCCACGGGGATCTACGGATTTCCCAAAGCAGAGTCCCTGTCCATTGCCGTTTCCGTGTTCAGTGAGTTTCTGACAAACGAGGAGATGGAGATCACACTGGCGGTCTTTGACGAAGAGTCCTTTACCCTCTCCGGCAGGATCTTTACCGGGGTAGATGAATTCATTAATGAGAATTACGTCGAAGAAAAGCTGAAGGAAGAATACAAGAGACGCGAAAGAACTCCCCGAAGGGCTGAGAACTCCCTGCATTTTCTGAACCGCAGGAGCAATGAAAGTGCTCCGGATCACTTCAGACTGTGTTCGGAGGAGACTGAATACGCCGAGGATGAAGAGGATTCCGAGCCGGTATTTGCTGAGGCAGAACCGGCTGAAGCCGGTATTGCTGAGGAGCCGGAACTCTGCTTTGAAGATGAAGAGCCGGTGGCGGAACAGCCGAAATATGTCAGTCCGAAGAAGACGGCCCGTTCTTTGGAGGACCTGATGGCTCAGGCCACGGAGACCTGGCAGGAAAGCCTGTTCCGTTTGATCGATGAAAAGGGCTACCTCGATACGGAGGTCTACAAGCGGGCAAACCTGGACCGGAAGCTGTTCTCGAAGATCCGGTGCAACACGGATTACCGGCCCAAGAAGAACACGGCAGTGGCCTTTGCCCTGGCATTAAAGCTGAATCTGGATGAAACGAAGGATTTTCTGGCCCGGGCAGGATATGCACTGTCTCCCTGCAGCAAGTTTGACCTGATCATTGAATACTTCATCCTTCAGGAGGTGTACGACACCTATACCATAAATCTGGCCCTTTTTGAGCATGACCAGCCCCTGCTCGGGGAGTGACGATGTCGCCTCCTGGGCGACCATTTTTCAAAATCAAACTGATATACTTACCTCAGAAAAAAAAAGCCGGTGACGGCGGAAAGAGAGGTAAGTATTATGAAGAAGGGTTTAACAGAGGTTGTATTTATCTTAGATCGCAGCGGTTCCATGTCGGGTCTGGAGGCGGACACCATCGGCGGCTACAACTCCATGCTGGAGCAGCAGAAGAAGGAAGAGGGCGATGCCCTTATTTCCACGGTGCTGTTCAGTGACAAGGCGGTGGTGCTGCATGACAGAAAGCGGGTCGAGACGGTGGAGAAGATCACCGATCGGGAGTACCGTGTAGGCGGAAGTACGGCGCTTCTCGATGCCATCGGCGGCGCCATCCATCATATCGCAAGGATCCGCAAGGAGATGCCGGAGGAAGAGAAGCCGGAGAAGACCTTGTTCATCATTACCACGGACGGAATGGAGAATTCCAGCAGAGAGTATACCTACGAGAAGATCCGGAAAATGGTGGAGAAGAAGAAAAAGAAGGAGCACTGGGAGTTCATTTTCCTGGGTGCAAATATCGATGCCATAGAAGTTGCGGGCCGCTTTGGTGTGGCTGCGAACCGGGCGGTGCGTTACGAGTGCGACAGCGAGGGAACGGCCCTTAACTTTGAAGTGATGTCGAGAATGGTCAGTAAGGTAAGGTGCTGCGAGAGTGCAGCAAGCATGGAAGAGGTCTTTGATGACGACGAGCTTCTGGCGCCGATCCAGGATCATTACCGCAAGGCTCACAGGTAAATGGCTTATTCTTTGGGCTGATCAAGACGGTCGATCGTCGGTACAAATACATCCACATCCTCTACCTTTTCCGACTTTAC
Source organism: Lachnospiraceae bacterium (assembly GCA_017614345.1). Lineage (GTDB taxonomy): Bacteria > Bacillota > Clostridia > Lachnospirales > Lachnospiraceae > JAGACB01. The sequence continues at coordinate 2,145 of JAGACB010000092.1, read as the reverse complement.
GGAAGGCAGGGAAATGCTGGAGAAACGGGTGGATTTCAATTCCTCCGATTTGATCTTCTTCGGTCTGGTCAGGCTTCTGACCAAAACGTAGCTGATCGGCAGACCCACAAGCAGGGAGAGGATCGCAGCGCAGCCGATCCTGACAGGAAGGGGAAACTTCTCCGCCTGTACATCGGTCTGTACTGTTCCCGCGACTGCGGACACATTACCTGCCTGTTCGGCAGAGGCTTTGCAGGTCGGGATCATAAAAAGCATAAGAGCACAGAGAAGGATCGTCAGGGCGGAACGGAAGTTCCGCCCTTTCTTGATCCGCATCACGAGTTTTTCGGCTTTTGTTTTCATATCATTTCTGTTCATATCGGTTCCTCTGTTCAAATAGGTTCCTTTTTGGCCGGTTTTCAATCATCATTTTCCCGCTCGGATTCGTACATGTAGTACTGAGGCATTTTTCTGGTGGCCAGGTAATTACAGAAGGTCAGTAACTGTACCAGTGCCAGAAACTCCGAAGCCAGGCAGCATGCGGTTGCAAGGATGACGGGCAGGAGCCGGTCCGGGAAAAAGAATAAGGTGATGAGGGCAATGACAAAGGCACCGGCGGAGAAGAGGACACCGGGGATGTGTTTTACTTCCCGGTTAACGCTTCTTTGGATGCCGATCTGCCGGATCATCATGGGGATCATGATGGACACGCCGATGGCAAGAATGGTGTAAAAGGCAATGGCTTTCAGGTCATACTGCTCATTCAGCTTTCCGATCACGTAACCGAAGGAGTCGATGATGGCTTTCGGGAATCCCAGTAAGCTGTCCGGGATCAGGTAGATGAGATATCCGGATTCGAGCCCCATGTAGAGGAATACGATCAGGAGTGTCCAGAATACCACGGAGGTTTCCCGGTTGTCCTCCAGGTAGGTTTTGAACCTGGATTTTTCCTTTTCCACCACCTGATCCAGCTTCAGCTCCGACTGCTTGCGGATCTGATTCCGGATGGCCTGATCAATGTGTTCGTCTGAACCCTGACCCATGGAATGGCCGTATCTGTAAAGGTATCCCACATCATCCTGATACATCATGGAGGTCTTGATGGCCTTCAGTTCGAAATGATACAGGAACATGGTGATGAGGGAGGTGATCAGTGCAGTCTTCAGCAGGGATACGGGCCCTGAGGTAAAGAGCAGGATCATGAGCGGGAAGATCAAAAGGGAAATGATGGCCGCAAACAGCAGATATTTTCCAATGGAAATGGGAAGGTCTGCGGAGATCTTGCCGGTCTGGCCGTTGACGGTGGTGTAGGCGATACGGTTTTTATACCGGTAAGCCAGGAACCATACGGGGAACATGACCGGAGTCGCCTCCGTCACCACGGGATGGAGCTGGGGACCTATGGAAGTCTGATCCAGGACTTCCCGGATATCGGAAAAGCGTTCGTTTTTGTAGATGAAATCATAAAGCTCTGCTTTGGCCTCTGCCTCCGCCTGCTCCGAATAGTAGTAGGAGGGGACATCCGCCTTGTTGGCGTAAAAGCCCAGCAGATAGGAGGGTGTGAACTTCTTTGCCTTCCGAACGTCAAAGGGGGCGATCCGGGCACTGATGGAGTCGTGGAAGGTGGAGGAAGCGTCATAGGTATAGCCGCTGAACTCCGCGATGACTCTGGTGCGGATGGCAAATGACTTGTGCTTCACATAATCTCCCACATGAAAAGATTCATTGGACCGGAGCGTGATGGTATTGTTCTGGCCTAAGGTGAAATTCCAGTAAGGCAGGTAGATCCCCCGGAACTGATCCAGGTGTCCCGAAGAGAGCATGCCGGAGGGGGCAAAGAAACCGCCCCGCAGATGTTTCTTGTATAAGCTGATACAGTCCTCTTTGGTGACGGAAAAGGGGATAATGGATGCGGGGGCATGCTCCTTTTCGATCCGTTTGGAAAGAATGGTGGGAGAGCCGCAGTAGCTGCAGAAGCCGGCTACCTGGGAGTCGGTGGAAGTGATCTCTCCGCCGCATCCCGGACAGGTAAATACCTGCGTCTCGAACATTCCGGATTCATGAAACTCCGCATCCTGCGCCTTTTCCATGTCATAAGGGCTGAAATGAGAATCACAGTGGTCGCAGAAAAGATCCTGGGACTTGATACTGAATCTGAGTGCACCT